>DATJRL010000035.1:0-3458 GCA_035504785.1 Caulobacteraceae bacterium | reverse complement strand
CGGATGACGTTGTCGGGCCCGGCGTCGACCACGTCCCCGACGTTAGTGATGAAGCGCAAGACCTCGCGTCCCTGATCGTCCTGCACCTTGTCGACCCGGAT
The DNA here is from genome assembly GCA_035504785.1 of Caulobacteraceae bacterium. Classification (GTDB taxonomy): domain Bacteria; phylum Pseudomonadota; class Alphaproteobacteria; order Caulobacterales; family Caulobacteraceae; genus Acaudatibacter. The sequence continues at coordinate 3,357 of DATJRL010000035.1, read as the reverse complement.
GGCGATGAAGGGCGCGTCCTCGACCTGGATGCGCAGTTTCTCGACCGGCGTGACGAGATGAAAGCCATCAGGGTCCTTGCGCAGCACCGTGGCGAACAGGCGCACCAGCCCCTCGCGACCGATCGGCGTCCCTTCATGGAACCACAGGCCATCGCGGCGGATGACGATGTCGATGTCTCCGCAGTGCTGCGGATTCCACAGGTGGACGGGGGGAATGCCGCGTCCTGGCCCGGCCGCCGCAGCGACCACGCCCTCCAGTCCCAGCACCCGTTCAGCCTGACTCATCGGCCTAGGACGTAGGCGCGTCCGGCGGCCGGCTCAAGCTTCGGGGTGTTGTCAGGCGAGAGGAACCACCGGTCCGGCGAGATTGTCGTCACCGCCGGGAACGAGAGCGCGGACCATCACCCGAGTCTGGTCGACCGGACCTGGCAGGCGAACGTCCCGCGCAGGGGCGGCGGAGAAGCCGAGCGGACCGAAGAAAGGCTTGTCGCCCACCAGGACGACATAGGCCCATCCGGCGGCTGCGGCCGCCTCGCAGGCGCGGGTCACGAGATCGGCGCCGACGCCCTGGCGACGGCAGCTGTCGTCCACCGCGATTGGGCCCAGCAACAGACCGGGCTTGCCGCCGATCGAGACCGGCCAGAGGCGCACGCACCCCACCGCCTCTTCGCCGCGCCAGGCGATGAAGCTCGTCTCACGGTCCAGGCGGCCCCGCTCGCGCAGCCGCTCGACGGCCTTGGCGAAGCGGCCCGGCCCGAAGGCGCGCGCGATCAGCCCTTCGGCCACCGCCGCGTCGGTGGGCGTCTCGGGAGCCAGTAGCTCGTCGACGGTGGAAACAGCGATGCACATGGGGTCGCGCGCGATAGGGCTATTGGCCCCTGTCGTCAACGACACAACGGTCGCAAGGCGCGTTGCGCGGCGCGGCCATGGAAGGTACCCGAGAGACCGATGAGCGAGGCGGCGAGCGTCGCGCCCTCCGCGCGCGCCCTGCTGCGCGAGGGCGACTATGTGAGGTTCTGGGCCTCGCGGTGGATGGGCAGCCTCGGCTCCCAGATCCAGAGCGTGACCATGGGCTGGCAGATCTACGCGATCTCGCGCCAGACCCTCAGCGTCGGCGCCTCCGCCCTCAACGTCAGCCTGATCGGCCTGATCACCTTTGCGCCCATGTTCCTGCTGGCGCTGATCGCCGGAGAGTCGGCCGACCGGCACGACCGGCGCAACGTCCTGCTGTTCTGCTACGCCGGCGAGACGACCGGCGTGGTCGTGCTGGTGGCCGCCGCCTTCACGGGCCATGCCTCTGTTCCCCTTTTGCTCGCAATCGCCTTCGTGTTCGGGACGTCGCGAGCATTCTTCTCGCCGGCCATGGCCGCGCTCGTTCCCATGCTGGTGCCCCGTCCCCTGCTGCCCCGGGCGATCGCCTGGAACTCGCTGGCCTCGCAGTCCGCCTCGATCCTGGGCCCGGCCCTGGGCGGACTTCTGGTGGCGATCTCGCCAGGCGCGGCCTACGCCGCGACCCTGGTCCTCTATCTAGCTGCGGCGCTCTGCCTGGTGAGACTCCAAAGTCCGACCCGCCCCGAAGCCCAGCCCGGCTCGCGCCTCGAGCTGGTCAAGGCCGGCCTCGCCTATGTCTGGAGCCAGAAGGTGGTGTTCGGCGCGATCTCGCTCGACCTCGCCGCGGTCATCCTCGGCGGCGCGAGAGCCCTCCTTCCCGCCTTCGCCAGAGACGTCCTCCACGCGGGGTCCGAAGGCTTCGGCCTCCTGCGCGCGGCGCCTGCCGTGGGCGCGACGTTCGTCGGGCTCTACCTCGCCTCTCACCCGATCCGCCGACGCGCCGGCGCGATCATGCTCGTCGGCGTGGCCATCTACGGCGCCGCGACCGTCGTCTTCGGCGCCTCCCGGCTGCTGTGGCTGTCCGCCGGCTCCATGGTCATCCTGGGCGGAGCGGACATGTTGAGCATGTTCGTGCGCCAGACCCTGGTCCAGGTGATGACGCCGGACGGCATGCGAGGCCGGGTGGCCGCCTTCTCCAGCCTCTTCGTGAGCGCCTCGAACGAACTGGGCGAATTCGAGAGCGGCCTCGTGGCGCGATTCCTCGGACCGGTCCTGGCGACGGTGGTCGGAGGGATCGGCGCAGTGGGAGTCACGGGAATCTGGGCCTTCCTGTTTCCAGACTTGCGCAGGGCGGACCGGCTCGAATAATCACCCTCAAACACTTGTATGACTTGCGAAGGGAAGGATGCGCCCATGGGAGTGCTCGACGGCAAGGTGGTTCTGGTCACCGGCGGCGGCAACGGCATCGGGCGCGAGTGCGCCCTGATCGCCGCGCAGGAAGGAGCCAAGGTGGTCGTCAACGACCTCGGCGGCGGCCTCTCCGGCGGCGACGAAGGCTCGGCGGGGCCGGCCGAGACGGTGGCCCAGGAAATCCGCGCCGCGGGCGGGCAGGCCGTGTCCAATTCCGAGTCCGTGACCTCGATGAAGGCGGTCCAGGGCATGGTCGAGCAGGCGCTCGACACGTTCGGCGGCCTGCACGCGGTGATCAATCCGGCCGGCATCCTGCGCGACGGCATGTTCCACAAGATGAGCGAGTCGGACTGGGACAAGGTCATCGACGTCCACCTGCGCGGCACCTTCAATGTCTGCCGGGCGACGATCGAGCATTTCCGCAGCCAGGAGGACGGGGCCTACATGCTCTTCACCTCCACCTCCGGCATCATCGGCAACATCGGCCAGACCAACTACGGCGCGGCCAAGATGGGAATCGCCGGCCTCTCGCGGATCATCGCCATGGAGGGCGCCAGCAAGAACGTACGCTGCAACTGCATCGCGCCGGTCGCCTGGACCCGCATGACCCAGTCGGTTCCAGTGAAGGACGAGGCCCAGGCCGCCCGCCGGGCGCAGATGGCGGCGAACATCCGCGCCGACCAGCCCGCCCGCTTCTCGGTCGCCCTCGTCTCCGAGCGCGCCAAGGCGATTACCGGCCAGATCTTCGGCGTGAGCGGCGAGCACATCATCCTCTACTCGCAACCCCGCCCGCTTCAGGACGAGTTCCGTGAGAGCGGCTGGACCGTCGAGAGCATCCTCACCGAGGCCATGCCGGCGATGAAGGAAAAGTTCTACCCGCTCGGCCGCCTGCCGCTGCCCGCGGATCCGAAGCCCGCAACCCAGCCCGCCGCCTGATGGTCGGCCGGCTCGAAGGCCGTGGCGCGGTGGTCACCGGCGCGGCCAGTGGCATCGGTCGCGCCAGCGCGCGCCGATTCGCCGCCGAGGGCGCGCGCGTGCTCTGCTTCGACCGCGCCGAGGCGGTCGAGGAGACCGTCTCGCTGATCAAGGCCGAAAGCGGAACGGCGATCGCGGTTA
>DATJRL010000034.1:0-9882 GCA_035504785.1 Caulobacteraceae bacterium | reverse complement strand
CGGGCTGGTGCTGATCCGACAGCGGCCTGGCACGGCCAAGGGTGTTGTGTTCGCCACCCTCGAGGACGAGACCGGCGTCGCCAACGCGGTGATCTGGCAGGACGTGTTCGCCGCCAACCGTCGCACGGTGATGAGTTCGGCGTTCCTGGTGGTCAGCGGCCGGCTGCAGCGGGCGAGCGACGTGATCCACGTCGTCGCCGAGCGCTTCGTCGACCTCTCACCGCGCCTGGCCCAAATGCAGGCCGAAGATGGCCAGGGTGGTCATCGTCCCTCATCCACGGGCAGGATGCAGCACAGCCGGGACTTTCACTAGAGCGGCGCACCACCTTGTCATCCCGGAGAGCCCGCGAAGCGGGACTCATCCGGGATCTCCTTGTCGCCGCCGATGCTGAGGAGATTCCGGCTCTGCGGTCCGCCCGAGGCGGCCTTTCGGTCGGGATGACACAGGAGGGAAGCGGTCCAACAATGCAGCTAGGCCCAATAGCATCACCGCGGCGTCGCGAACGCCGAACTCATCCAGCCGCGATTGCCGTTCTCGTCGTCGACTTCCATCCACACGCCGTTGCGGGCGCCGGTCGGGTAGACGAGGGCGCCGGAGTGCAGGGTGTAGACGATCGGCGCCGTTGTGCTGGGTTCCTTGCGCAGCTGCACGTCGCGGGTGACGGTTTGAGCCGCGATCGGCGCGTTCTGTTGCGCTTGTCCGGGTTGTTGCTGCTGCATGTAGTGCACCAGGTCCACGAACGAGTTGAAGTACGCGGCCATGATGATCTTGCCGATGTCGGTGTTGGTGTAGCCGCTCCCGGCGAGCGCGCCGAAGCCCGCCCACCCCTCGTAGCCGCCGCCGCCACCGAAGCCGACGTCGGTTTTCTTGGCGACGCCCTCGGCCGCGTAGAGCTGCTCGGTGGTGCGCGCATCGACCAGGGTGATCACGGTCGAGGCTTCCTGGCTGTGGATCGAAATGCTGCCGACCACCGCGCCGAAGCCGCCCGGTATGAAGTGGCCCAGCGCGCCCGTGACATTGCTGCCGCCCGAGTTCTGATTGGTGCGGGTGATGTCGGGGATGATGAAGTAGTCGGCCGCCAGCACCTGGCCCCTGCCGATATTGGAACCGCGTTGCAGTTCGCCGGAGTTGTTCAACCCCTCTTCCTGCTGGCGCATCGCCAAGCCTTGGTTGCGGTCGACCATGCGCAGGCAGCCGGACTGAAGGGCGAACATCTTCAGCACCGCTTCCGGGTTGGAGAGGCCGAGGGGGCTCCACCAGTCGCGATCCGGCTCCTTCACCGCGGCGACGCCAATCGGGCGGTCGCAGTGCGGCAGGTCGCCCGCCGACTGGTGGCCCGAGTTGCGGTCCATGCCGTAGGGCTGGCTGGGATCGGCGATCGCCGCGCCGGCGGAGGCGGCTAGACCGACGCTCGCCAGCAGGGCGAGGAGCTTGCGCATGGGGATGACCTTTCGCTGAACAGCCTGCCGAGCTTATTCCCAGCCCGGACGCCGTCAACGCCCGCCGAACCGCGTTTGGTAAACGCGGATTCCGGACGTTTGCCGGTCGGATCGCGACGCGTCCCCGCGCCCCGGCTTCAGGGGTCCTGGAAGCGCCTGCCTTCGGCGACCAGCTTTTCCAGCAGCGGGGCCGGCTTGAACGCATCCCCCATCCGGGCCTCGAATTCCTTCATCTTTTCCAGCACTTTGGGCAGACCGACGTGATCGCCCCACCACATCGGGCCGCCGCGGTAGACCGGCCAGCCGTAGCCGTTCTCCCAGACGACATCGATATCCGAGGCGCGGATCGCCTTGCCCTCCTGCAGTATCTTCGCCCCCTCGTTGATCATCGGATAGAGGCACCGCTCCAGGATCTCTTCGTCGGAGATCTTCCGGGGATTGGCGCCCGACTTGACGATGAAGTCGTGCAGGATCTTCTCCGTCACCGGCGAGGGCTTGGCGTTGCGGTTCTCGTCGTAGTCGTACCAGCCGGCGCCGGTCTTCTGGCCGCGGCGGTCCATCTCGCAGAGCACGTCGCGGATGGTCTCGCCCTTCGAGCGCTCCTTCACCCATCCGATATCGAGTCCGGCGAGATCGCTCATCGCGAACGGGCCCATCGGGAAGCCGAAGTCGTAGAGCACCCGATCGATGTCCCAGGGCATCGCCCCTTCCACGATCAGCTTGTTGGCTTCGCGCTGCCGGGCCCCGAGGATGCGGTTGCCGACGAAGCCGGGGCAGACGCCCACCAGCACCGCGATCTTGCCGATCTTCCGGGCCAGCTTCATCGAGGTGTTGATCACTTCCTTGGACGTGTAGTCGGCTCGGACCACCTCCAGCAGCTTCATCACATTGGCCGGGGAGAAGAAGTGCAGGCCGATCACCGCCTCGGGACGCTTGGTCACGGAGGCGATTTCGTCGATGTTGAGGCCCGAGGTGTTGGTGGCGAGGATCGCGCCCGGTTTGCAGATCGCGTCGAGCTTGGTGAAGATGTCCTTCTTCACGTCCATCCGCTCGAACACCGCCTCGATCACGAGGTCGCAGTCGGCGAGCGCGCTCAAGTCGAGCGAACCGGTGAGCCGGCTCATCCGCGCCTCGGTTTCCTCCGGCTTGGCGCTGCGCGACCGCTCGTAGTTGCGCCGGATGGTCTGGAGTCCGCGATCTAGGGCGTCCTGCTTGACCTCGACGATCGTCACCGGGATGCCGACGTTCATGAAGTTCATGGCGATGCCGCCGCCCATTGTGCCGGCGCCGATGATCCCGACCTTGTTCACCGGAATCACCGGCGTGTCGTCCGGCACATCGGGGATCTTGGCCGCCTGGCGTTCGGCGAAGAAGGCGTAGCGCTGCGCCGCGGACTGCGAGCCCGCCATCAGCTCGCCGAACAGGCGGCGCTCGGTCTTCAGGCCATCCTCGAAGCTCTCGTTCACCGCCGCCTCGACGCAGCGGATATTGTACTCGGGGGCCAGGAAGCCGCGGAATCGGCGGGCGTTGGCCTTGCGGAAATTCGCGAAGAGTTCCGGGTGGCCGCGCGCCGCCAGCACCCTGTCGTCGGAGTCGCGCACCTTGCGGAGAGGCCTGTGCTCGGCGACGATCTTGCGGGCGAAGGCGACGGCGCCCTGCCGCAACTCGCCCTCCGGCACGATCTCGTCGACCAGGCCCATGGCCAGGCATTCCCTGGCCGGCACGTGCGCGCCGGAGGTCATCATCTCCAGCGCCTTTTCGACGCCGACGATGCGGGGAAGCCGCTGGGTGCCGCCGGCGCCCGGCAGCAGCCCGAGGTTCACCTCCGGCAGGCCGCAGCGGGCGGAGGGCGCGGCGACGCGGTAGTGGGCGCAGAGCGCCACCTCGAGGCCGCCGCCCAGCGCCGTTCCATGGATCGCGGCGACCACCGGTTTCGAGGAGCCTTCCATGGCGTCCTGGACGTCGTAGAGGCTGGCCCCCTTCTGCGGTCCGCCGAACTCGGTGATGTCGGCGCCGGCGATGAAGGTGCGGCCTTCGCAGATGATCACCACCGCCTTCGCGCCGGCATCGGCCAGCGCCGCGGCCATCCCGCCGGCGAGGCCGTCCCGCACCGCCGCGGAGAGCGCGTTCACCGGCGGCGAGTTCAAGGTGATGACGCCGACATCGCCTTCCAGGTCGTAGCGGGTCACATGGTTGATCTCGGTCATCGGGGCGTTGTCCTTGCAGCCTTCGTGGGTTGGCGCCGGCGGCTTTGGGGGGCCGTCACGGGCGAATTCAAACGCGCGTTAGAGGCCACAGGGCGTCCGCGCGGTCAATGGCGACGGTAGGCCGGGGCGTCTCAGAAATAGCGGCGCAGCTGCAAGTAGGTCTGGCCCGGCGGCGCCAGCAGCAAAGGGCTCGTGGCGCTCAGGGGCAGGCCGCCGAATTCGCTGCCGCGCCGCCCGATCGGGGCCTGGGCGCCGCCAATGAGGGTGAGGTTGTCGCCGAGCGAATAGGTGGCGGCGAAGAGCAGGAAGGCGCTGCCGTCGTCGAGGTCGGCGATGAGCGTCGGGGTGAGGTTGAGGAGCGGCGTCGCCTCCAGCGTCATCCCGCCGGCGAGGTAGTCCTGGCGCAGGTTGAACAGCTGGCCGCGCGCCAGCCGCGACGTGAGGTCGGCCGGCAGGTCGGCCAGGTCGAACAGGCCCGCGGCGACGCCGAAGCCGTTGTGGAAGTACTCGCCGAAGACCGTGGCGTTGCGCCCCGCGATCGTCACCGCGTCGCTGATGTTGGCGAGCGAGGAGACGCGCGTCGCGCCGCTCCGTTCGAAGGTCGGCACGAGCTCCAGGTTCCAGGTCGCCCCGCTGAGCGCCCCGTTGACGCCCAGCCCCGCCACCCAGTCGCCGTGGTCGCGCGCCAGGAGCAGCGTCGTGGCGTGGCCGAAGAAGGTGGCCGCGTAGTGCGCGGCGAAGGAGCTGGCGTTGGCGGTCGGCGGCCCGCCGAACTGGTCCGGCCGCGGCGCGACGATCACCTGCAGGTCCGAGCCGTCGGCGAACAGCCGCTGCACGTAGATCATGTCGACGCCGGGCTTGTATTCGGTGTCGGTGGCGCTGGGCGAGAAGGGATCGAAGAGGTCCATCGGCCGGAACACCAGCCCGCTGCCCCAGGTGATCGCCTGCCGCCCGACCCGCACCACGAGATCGGGAGTCGTATAGGCGATGGCGAGCCGGTCGATGGTCTGGCTCGCTAGCACCCGGCCGTGATCGACGAAGGTGTCGGTGAGGTCGAACATTGTCGGCGGTGGGATCTTGATCAGTCCGCTCTCGGCGCGCGCCAGCAGCACGTCCGGGCCGTCGTCGACGCTGACCAGGTAGGCCGTCTGCAGACTCCAGCCGCCCCAGCTCGGCTCCCAAGTGAAGCGCAGATTGGCGAGGGCGTCGTCGGCCGCCGCCGCGCCCAGGCTCGACTGGATCGAATCCGGGCCGCTGAACTGTCCGGCGTCCTGCACCTCGAGGCGGCCGTGCAGGTCGTTGTCGCTCTGGGCGAGGGCCGGGGCGGCGAGGAAGACGGCGAGGACGAGTCCCGCCATCTTCTCACCCGCGAGGCGGGGGAGGGGTGTGTGGTCAGGCCGTGACCGCGCGCGCATCGGCGGTGATCCGGCCGTCGATCATCTCGATCCGCCGTCGCGAGTGGGCGATCACGCGGGCGTCGTGGGTGGCGACCAGGAAGGTGACGCCCGACTTCTGGTTCAGCGCCGACATCAGCGCGATCAGCTCCTCGGCGTTCCGCGAGTCGAGGTTGGCGGTAGGTTCGTCCGCGAGAACGATGGCGGGCTTGGGCGCCAGAGCGCGCGCCACGGCGACCCGCTGCTGCTGGCCGCCCGAGAGCTTCGCCGGGCGCCTGGCCTCGAGGCCTTCCAGGCCCACCTCGAGCAGCACCTCCCGCGCCCGCGCCGCCCGCTCGGCGGCTGGGCGGCCCAGCAGGCGCAGGATGAACTCCACGTTCTCCTCCGCCGACAGGACGGGCACCAGGCTGTAGGTCTGAAAGACGAAGCCGATCTTCCGGAGGCGAAGGTCGGCGAGCGAGGCGCTCGGCATATGGGCGATGTCTTGGCCGTCGACGCGGATTTCGCCGGCGGTGGGCCGGTCCAGGCCGCCGATCAGGCTGAGCAGCGTGGTTTTGCCGGAACCCGAAGGACCGGAAAGGGTCGCGAAGTCCCCGGCCATGATCCGCAAATCGACGCCGCGCAGCGCCGGCACGTCGACCGCGCCCTGGCGGTAGATCTTGGTCACGCCCTCGCACTCGATGATCGCGGCCATCCCCCCTCCTCAGATCGATCCCATGGCGACGATCGGACTGATCCGCGCCGCGGCCCGGGCCGGCCAAAGCGTCGTGACGACCCCAAGCGTCCAGACCACCAGCGCCACCGACAAGGCGTCGCCGAGGTCGAGCCTCGGGTAGAGCACGTTCGACGATCCATACTGCGCCATCGCCTCGCCGAAGGCGCCGAGATCGAGGCCGCCGGAGAATGGCAGCACCGTCGCCAGCATCAGGGCGACGCCGAGCACGACTCCGGCGCCGATCAGCAGCGCCGACTCCAGCAGCACCTGGGCGACGATCAGTCCCGGCCGCATGCCCAGCGCCTGCAGGAGGCCGAACTCGCGCGTGCGCTCGAACACCGCCATCAGCTGGGTGTTGACGATGCCGATGGCCATCAGCACGAACATCACCCCCAGCCAGATCGCCACATAGGTCTGGGAGAACGTCTCCATAGTGTAGGCCAGCGGCGAAAGCGTCTCCCATGACTGGACGTCGAGGCTCGGCGCGGCGCGTTTCAAGGCGGCGACCGTGTTCTCCAACGCCGAGCTCGGAGCGGCGTCGAAGCTGATCTCTGAAAGCCGGTCGCCCAGGCCTAGCATCGACTGGGCGGTCGTAAGCCCGGTGAACACGAACTCGTCCTGCGCGGGCTTCGTGTTGCCGAAGACGCCGACGATCGTGAGCCCGACCTGCGCCAGGTGTCCGTCGGCGGCCTGGGCCATGAGGATCACCCGCTTGCCCAGGCGCGTCTTCAGCTTTCCGGCGAGGTCCTGGCCGATCACCAGTCCGGGGTCGTCGCCGCTCGCCAGGTAGCGCCCGGCCAGGATTTCCCCAGGCAGGTCCGAGACCTTGCGCTCAGCCGCCGGCGACACCCCGAGCAACGTCACCGCCCGCGTCCGATACTCGCTCTGGATGATCGCCGTGACCCTCACCCGGGGCGCCCAGCCCGCGACATCGGGGCCGTCGAGGGTCGCGAGCAGGGCGCCGCTCGGCGAGGCCATGCTGTGCGTGACGCCGGGGTCGTCCAGGTAGCCGGGCGCGTGGACCTGGCCCTCCCCCGTGAGCAGCCGCAAAGCCTCCTGGCGGCTACTTTCGACCCAGGCTTTCAGGATCACGTCGAAGGCCAGGATCGACCAGACGCCGATGGCGACCACGGCAAGCGTGAACAGCGTCCGGCGCGGGTTGCGCCAGAGGTTGCGCCACGCCATCGGACCAAGGAGCGCTATGCGCCCCATCCTACGGCGCCCGCATGGCGATGGCGGGGGTCAGGTGCGTGACCCGCAGATAGGGCGCGAATCCGCCGATCGCGATCACGCCGACCAACGCGGCGGGACCGGTGAGCGCGCTCAACCAGGTGAGCGACGGCAACAGGCGCCTCGGCACGCCGAACTGCGCCAGCAGCTTCGGGTCGATCGGATAGACGATCCCGGTGTGCTGGAACCAAAGCGTAATGGGCGCCCCGACCGCTAGGCCGAGGCCGCAGCCCAGTGTGGCCAGGAGCGCCAGCTCCATCCAGACCATCGCCCCGATCTGGCCGGGCCGCATGCCGAGCGCAAGCAGCATTCCAAACTCGCGCGTTCGCTCGAGCACGCTCATCAGCAGGGTGTTGAGGATGATGAACGCCACCACCAGCACCAGAGTGGCGTAGAAGACCATCGAGGTGGCGTACTTCATATCGATGGTGTCGCGCATGGCCGGCTCCATCGCCTGCCAGTCGCGCACCGCGACGCCGTCGCGCCTCGCCAGTCCATTGAGCGCGGTCAGCGCCTTGTCGACGGCTCCCAGCGAGGGGCCGCCGAGCGCGATGGTGTTGGCCGCATCCTGCATGCCGAAGGTCTCCTGGGCCCTGGCGAGCGGCATCTCCAGGATCGACCGATCGAGTTCGGTGATGCCGCTGTGATAGACGCCCGCCACCGTGAGCACGTCGGCCGCCACGGACCCGTCCCGGGCCTGACCCAGCAAGGTGACCTTGCCGCCGACGCCGACGCCCAGGTTCTTGGCGAGAATGTCGCCGAGGACGGCCGCGGCCTGGTCCGTCGGCGCCAGGTAGCGGCCGGCGACGATGCGCGAGGCGATGGTCGAGATCTTCGGCTCGACGGCCGGATCGACACCGACCACCGCCGCGGCATAGCTGCGGGGGCCGCTCGCAAGGATGGCGATCCCGTTTACGCGGGGCGCGGCGGCGGTGACGCCGTCGATGTTCACCGCCGCGCGCGCCAGGCGGTCCGGGTCGTCGATCGCCAGATCGAGACGCGGGTCGTCGGCATAGCCGGCCGGCTGGAACTCGGCGTAGCCGTCGAAGATGCGAAGGGTCGTCTCCTTCATCTGGCCGTAGACGCCGTCCTGGAACGACAGGACGAAGACCAGGAGGCCAGACACGAGCGCGATGCTGAGCAGGCTGAGCAGCGTGCGCTGCGGCCGCCGCCAAAGGTTCCGCCACGCCAGACCCAGGAGCACGGCTAGGACCGTGGATTCTGCAGGTTGGAAAGCGTGAACAGCCAGGCCGGCAGAGCGATGTTGAACTGGGCCGCCGAGGTCTGGATGCGCGTCCACTGACCGGCTTGGTCGAGGGGATGCATCGTCATGGTGGTCGGGTACGGGCGCCCACCCAGGAGGCTCACTTGGTCGGTGGTCATCTGTCGCGCCGGTTTGCCGTCCTGGTCGTAGAACGTCTCGCCCAGAATCACGTAGTCGTCGCGGATCTGCAGGGCGACCTTGCCCCAGACCACCGGCGCGCCAGGTTTCGGCGTGCACTCGATGGTCCAGACCGTGTGACCGCCGACGTTCGCGGTCGCTGTCATACGATGCGTGTAGTCGGTGATGATGTCCTCCGACTTGGCGAGGTCGTTGTAGGAGAAGTCGGAGCCCATCCAGGCCTGGCTCATCATGCTGGCCGGCAGCTGGATAACCTGGTTGAGCTTTGGGTTGTACACCCAGGTGTCGGTTCCGAGCTTCAGGGTGGCGTTGCCGGCGTCTTTCGCGGGGCCGGTGAAGCGGACGAGGGCGTCGCTGTCGCCGCGGGTCCACGCCTTCATGTCCATGTGCCGCTCCCATTCGGGGCGGTGCACGGTCATGGCCACAGTGCTGGTGGAACTGGCCGCTCGGTAGTTCTCATAACTGTGACGCAGGATCGCGTCGGCGTTCGGCGGCGCGGCGGCGGAAGCGCGGCCCGCGAGGATGAGCAGAATTGCGATCGATAGGCTGGCTCGCATGACGAGACCCTTGCATTCGGCTTCGATCCCGGGCATGACTAACAGACCGACGGTCGGTCTACAAGCCGAAACGGAGCGTGGACAAGGGGCCAGGCGGCGGATGCCGGACGGCGAGTTGGAGCTGGTCGCGAGACCTAAAGCCAGGGTGATCAAGGCGCCGGCGGTGCGCCGCGCCGAACTCATCGACTGCGCCCAGGCCTTGTTCCTGAGAAAGGGCTATGAGCGCACCACGATCAATGACGTGATCGCGGCGACGGCGCTCTCGAAGGGCGCCTTCTACCACCATTTCCGCGCCAAGGAGGACCTGCTCGAAGCGATCGCGGCCCGCTTCGCCGAGCAGGCGATGGCGACCGCGGCCGCCGTGCAAGGCGACGCCTCGCTCACCGCGCTGCAGCGCCTCAACGCGCTGCTCGCGATGAGCCGCGAATGGAAGGCGGAGAACTTGAAGCAGATCAGCGCGATGTTCGCCGTGCTGCTCCGTCCGGAGAACGCCACGCTCTACCACCGCATCGTGGGCGCCGTGTTCGCGGCCATGGCGCCGACTCTTGCCGCCATCATCGAGGACGGCGCGCGCGAGGGCGTGTTCGATGTCGCCGATGCGAACCTCGCGGCCGAGGCGCTGCTATGGCTGGGCGAGGGCCGCCGCGCGCAGGTGGTGGAGGCGATGGCGGTGGCCGATCGCGGCGACGTCGACGCCGCCACTTCCCTCATCATGCGCCGCATCCGCGCCGAGGAGGCGCTGGTCGACCGCGTGCTGGGCCTCCCCGCCGGCAGCATCGATCTCGCCGGCTCCGAAGCCTTCGTCCGCGCCCTGATCGCGGCCTGGGACTTTACGCCAGCGGGCGGGTAGGCGGCTCGGCGAAATCATAACACAGCACTGTAGAGAGCGGGCCGGCGGATGCGCTACGGTCCGGCGATGGGCCGGCCTGGCGAAAGA
>DATJRL010000033.1:0-2822 GCA_035504785.1 Caulobacteraceae bacterium | reverse complement strand
CGCGAGGCACACGGCGGAGCCTGTTACTCAGAGTATCGCCCTTGAGGCGGCGTCAGCCGCGCCTCATCGTCCGGTCAGCAGCCGTGCTTCATCGTCCGGTCAGCAGCCCGTCCACCGCCTCGATCAGCGCCCGCGCGGATTGCTGGCGTTCCAGCGCCAGTTCCTCTGCCGCGACGTCCGCGGCATCGATTTCGGCAAGCTGCGCCTCGGCCGCGGCCAGGCGCCGTTCGCCTTCCGCGCGCTGCAACTCCGCCACCGGCGCCACTTCGTTGGCCAACACCGTGCAACGCGTCGGCGTCACTTCGGCAAAGCCGCCGGCCACGAACAATGTGTCGGTGACCCGGTCGTTCTCGTACAGCGAGATCACCCCGCCGCGCAGCATGACGATCATCGGCGTGTGGCCTTCCAGCACGCCCATGTCGCCCTCGGCGGCAGGGATCACCACCATCTCCACGGGCCGCGACAGCAGCAGCTTCTCCGGGCTGACGATTTCGAGGTTGACTGACATTGCGGGGTCCTGGGAGCGAGATGCTCCCCCCTCCCTCAAGGGGACGGGGGCGTGGGCGGGGTCGTGCGGCGAGGCTTGCTTCGCCCCCTCCCCCCGTCCCTCAAGGGGAGGAGGAGTCGTTGATGGGTTAGGCCGCCGCCTTCAGGCTCTCGCCCTTCTTCACCGCGTCCTCGATCGTGCCGACCATGTAGAATGCGGCCTCGGGCAAGTGATCGTATTCGCCGGCACAGATCGCCTTGAAGCTGCGGATCGTGTCGGCGACCGGGACGAAGATGCCGGGGAAGCCGGTGAACACTTCGGCCACGTGGAAGGGCTGCGACAGGAAGCGCTGGATCTTGCGCGCCCGCGCCACCACCAGCTTGTCCTCTTCCGACAGCTCGTCCATGCCAAGGATGGCGATGATGTCCTGCAACGACTTGTAGGTTTGCAGGATGCGCTGGGTTTCGCGCGCCACCTGATAATGCTCCTCGCCGACGACGCGGGGATCGAGCGACCGGCTGGTGGAGTCCAGCGGGTCCACCGCCGGATAGATGCCTAGTTCGGCGATCTGCCGTGACAGCACGGTGGTGGCGTCCAGGTGGGCGAAGGATGTGGCGGGCGCCGGGTCCGTCAGGTCGTCGGCCGGCACATAGATCGCCTGCACCGAGGTGATCGACCCCTTGTTGGTTGACGTAATCCGCTCCTGCAACGCGCCCATGTCGGTGGCGAGGGTCGGCTGATAGCCCACCGCCGAGGGAATGCGGCCGAGCAACGCCGACACTTCGGCGCCCGCCTGGGTGAAGCGGAAGATGTTGTCCACGAAGAACAACACGTCCTGGCCTTCCTCGTCGCGGAAGTACTCGGCGAGCGACAGGCCCGACAGGCCGACGCGCGCGCGGGCGCCCGGCGGCTCGTTCATCTGGCCATACATCAGCGCCACCTTGGAACCCTCGGTGGAGCCGTTGTCGCCGAACCTGATGACGCCGGCGTCGATCATCTCGTGGTACAGGTCGTTGCCTTCGCGGGTGCGCTCACCGACGCCGGCAAACACCGACACGCCGCCATGCGCCTTGGCGATGTTGTTGATCAGTTCCTGGATGATCACCGTCTTGCCGACGCCGGCACCGCCGAACAAGCCGACTTTTCCCCCCTTCAGGTAGGGGGCGAGCAAGTCCACGACCTTGATGCCGGTCACCAGGATTTCGGCGGTGGTCGCCTGGTCCTCGAATGGCGGCGCCTCACGATGGATCGGGTAGCGCTTCTTGGCGTTCACCGGGCCGCGCTCGTCCACGGGCTCGCCGATCACGTTCAGGATGCGCCCCAGCGTCTCGGGCCCCACCGGCACGGTGATCGGCCCGCCGGTATCCACCACCTCCTGCCCGCGCACCAGGCCGTCGGTGCTGTCCATCGCGATGCAGCGCAACGTGCGCTCGCCCAGCTCCTGCGCCACTTCCAGCACCAGGGTGCGGTCTTCGATCTTGGTGTGCAGCGCGTTCTGGATGAATGGCAGCTCGCCGTCGAACTGCACGTCCACCACGGCGCCCAGCACCTGGGTCACGCGTCCGACGATGTTGCTGGCCATGGTCTGTCTTCCTTTTCAGTCGCGCGGATCGTCAGAGCGCTTCCGCGCCCGAGATGATCTCGATGAGTTCTCGTGTGATGTTCGCCTGGCGGGCGCGGTTGTAGTTCAGCGTCAGGCGCTTGATCATATCGCCGGCGTTGCGGGTCGCGTTGTCCATCGCCGTCATGCGCGCGCCGTGCTCGCCGGCGGCACTTTCCAACAGTGCGCGATAGACCGCGATCGCCAGGGCCTGGGGCAGCAGACGGGCCAGGATGGTTTCCTCGTCCGGTTCGAATTCGTAGGTCGCCCCACCCAGCGCGGCCGTGGCCTCTTCCTGGCCGGCCGGCGGCGGCGCCGGGATCAGCTGCTGCTCGGTGACGACCTGGGCGATCACCGATTGGAAGCGGTTGTAGATCAGCGTGCAGACGTCGATCTCGCTTACCGCCAGCATCGCGGTGATGCGGCTGCCGATCTCCTCGGCATCTGTGAAGTCGATCCGCTTCTTGCCGGCATAGCTGATGCCGTCGACCAGCCGGCTGGCCAATTCGCGACGCAGATAGTCACGCCCCTTGCGGCCAACGGTGAGGATCTTCACCGTCTTGCCCTCGGCTTCCAGCTTGCGCGCCAGGGTGCGGGTGGCGCGGCCGATGTTGGTGTTGAAAGCGCCGGCCAGACCGCGGTCAGCGGTGAGGGGGACCAGCAGATGGATCCTGTCGCTGCCGGTTCCGACCAGCAGCGGCGGTGCGTTCGGTGACTCGGCAACCGAGGCCGCCA
>DATJRL010000032.1:0-2687 GCA_035504785.1 Caulobacteraceae bacterium | reverse complement strand
TGGCGGCCTCTACTTTTACGTCAAGCGTGTCGAAACGACCGATCACCGCTGCGTTGGCGGCTCGCATTTCACCAAGCACGCGCTCGAACTTCGCATCGGTTTGGGCCGTGATCACTTCAAGCTTGGTGTCTAGGTACTCTTGATGTGTCGGGCCATCGGGCATCGTTGCGCTCCTATCAGGTCCGGACGGCGCTTGTGAGGCCGGAATCGTTGGCGCGTCTTGCAGGATTTGTGCCTGTCGAGGGAACAGGGGAGCCGCCTCGCGGAGCGAAACCGCTTCTCGGTTCGGTGCGGTATAGCTGAGCGTCACGGCGGCGAGCGAATAGGAGGTGAGGAAGCCGAACACGAATCCCACCTGAACGCTCATGGGCGAGTAGGCGCGTGTGTCCGCCACGGCGCCCGAGTCCTACTTCTGAATCCTGATCGGTATGGTGGCTAGCGCAACCTCGATCTGTTCGAGGGTCGCTAGCTTGTAGTTCAGCATGTTCCGCAACAAACCAACGACGAGTTCCATGGCGCCGGCCGCCGGCACCCGCACGGTGCCTACTTCCACAAGCACCGGCGAGCCAAACATGTTCGTCGGGTGAAATCCTTTTTGGCCGCCCTGCTCGATGACGAGCGCAGAAATCTGCTGAACATGGGCTTGGAACGCCAAGAGACTTATGCCGAGGTCGCCTCCCGGCATCACCCATGAGGAAACTAGGTCGGCCCGAAGAGCAACGAAGTCCTCGGCGACTGGTATCGTCACCATTTGCGTGGAGCCGACTTCGCCGTCTGCGACCTGAGTGAACTGCGTGGGCGCGTCTTCGTCCGTAGCCACTTAACCCACTCCCCGCTGCCGGGGCGAACTTAAGACTCAATCGCGCTATGGGATCAATCGGCCGTCGGGCCAACGGATCGGCTGTCAAGTCCTTCATATTTCAATTTGCCCCACTACCGACTCCCGCTAAAGGAACGGAGCATGAACGGCCTCGTGCTCCTCACCGGCCTCTTTGCCCTCGCCGCCGTGGGCGCGGCCACGTGGGCGGTGATCGAGCGGGCGCGCGCCGCACGGGCCGAGGAGCGGGCGCGGCTGCTGGAGGCGAACGCCCAGACGCTGAAGGTCCAGGCCGCGCAGTCGGCCGAGGCGGTGGCCGACGCCCTGGTCAAGCGCGCCGGCGAGACCTTCGAGGCGCAGGAGCGGCTCGTTCAGGCCAAGCTCGAGGCCCAGTTGAAGCCGGTGGCGGAATCCCTGGCGAAGTTCCAGGCGCAGGCGGCGGCGGCCGAGAAGGCGCGGGCCGAGGAGACCGGCGGCCTCAAGAGCCAGGTCGCGGCGCTGATGAGCGCCACCAGCGCGGTGCAGGACGAGACGCGCAAACTCGCCGGCGCGCTGCGTCGCGGGGCGGGCGTACAAGGGCGCTGGGGTGAGCAGACGCTGCGCAACGTGCTGGAGGCGGCGGGCCTGTCACGGCGCTTCGACTTCGAGGAGCAGTTCAGCCTCGACACCGAGGAGGGCCGCCGGCGTCCGGACGTCAAGGTGCGTCTGCCCGGCGGCGCGGCCTTCGTCATCGACGCCAAGTGCTCGCTGAACGCCTTTCTGGAAGCGCAGGACGCGCCGGACGACGCGGCGCGCGACATCGCGCTGATGCGCCATGCGCAGAGCGTGCGGGCCCACATCGCCGGTCTCTCCGCCAAGGCCTACTGGGACCAGTTCAAGGCGCAGGGCTCGCCCGACTTCGTCGCCATGTTCGTGCCCGGCGACGGCTTCCTGGCCGCGGCGCTGGACCAGGCGCCCGACCTGATGGCCGAGGCGATGGACCGGCGGGTGCTGGTGGTGACGCCGACGACCCTGTTCGCGCTCTGCAAGGCCGTGGCCTACGGCTGGCGGGTCGAGGAGCAGGCGAAGAACGCCGACGCCGTCGCCGCGCTGGGGCGCGAACTCTACAAGCGCATCGCGGTGATGGGCGGTCACGCGCTGCGCCTCGGCCGCTCGCTGGACGACTCGGTGAAGCGCTACAATGAGTTCGCCGGCTCGCTGGAGAGCCAGGTTCTCACCCAGGCGCGTCGCTTCGAGGACCTGTCGGTCGACCACGAAGGGCGTGAGATCCCGGAACTGGCGGCGCTCGATACGGCTGTGCGCGCCCTGACCAAATCGGCCGCGACCGCGCGTAGCGACGAAAGCTCCGTCTTGACGCTCGAAAGCGCGGCGCCTACCTCGGCGGCATGAGCGTTCGGCGCATCCTGACGGTCGACGGCGACCTGAAGACCCTCAAGCAGAAATCCAAGCCGGTGTCGGCGGTGGACGACGACCTGCGCGCGCTGATGGACGACATGCTGGAGACGATGTACGCGGCGCCCGGCATCGGCCTCGCGGCCATTCAGGTGGGCGTTGCCAAGCGCGTCATCGTCATGGATATCGCCCGCGCCGACGAAGGCCAGCAGCCTCGTTACTTCGTCAATCCCGAGATTCTCTGGGCGTCGGAGGAGCTGGCCCCCTATGAGGAAGGCTGTCTCTCGGTGCCGGAGATCTACGACGAGGTCGAACGGCCGGCCCGCGTGCGGGTGCGCTACCTCGATTACGACGGCAGGGCCGTCGAGGAAGACGCCGAAGGGCTGTTCGCGGTCTGTATCCAACATGAGATCGACCACCTGGACGGCGTCTTGTTCGTCGATCACCTCTCGCGCCTGAAACGCGACCGGGCGATCTC
>DATJRL010000031.1:0-6563 GCA_035504785.1 Caulobacteraceae bacterium | reverse complement strand
TCGTCGCAGGAGACCGTGACGATCCAGTCGCCATCGAAAGCCGCCGGAGCCTGGCCGGCTCCGCTCGTTGGTTGAGCGTGAGCCATGGCGGCGAACGATAGGAAACAGACGAGAGTGGCTGCCACACGCATGGCGGACCTCCCCAATAGACCGGCGCTCGCCAGGATCCAGCCCTCACAAAACCAGATTACCCGCCGGCAGCCAACCGCCCCCCAGACGTCCACGAGGTCCGATTGCCGGACCGTTGGGCCGCCGTGTCCGCGCGCTTCACCCCCCGGGAGCCCCAATAGGGATGCGACAACTCAGCCCGCCGCCTCGGCCGGCGCCGGGAGCGCCGCGTCGGGTCCTGCCCTGAGGCCCGCCCTGAGCGTCGCCGGATCGATCGCGCCCTCCCAGCGGGCGATGACCAGCGCCGCCACGGCGTTGCCCATGAAGTTGGTCAGCGCGCGGCATTGGCTGAGGAAGCGGTCGACCCCGATCACCAGCGCCATGGCGGCAACCGGAATCGTCGGCACGACCGCGAGCGTGGCCGCCAGGGTGATGAAACCGCCGCCGGTGACCCCGGCCGCGCCCTTGGAGGTGAGCATGGCCACCACCATCAGCGCCAGCTCCTGGCCCAGCGTCACGTGGGTGTTGGTGGCCTGGGCGAGGAACAGACTCGCCAGCGTCATGTAGATGTTGGTGCCGTCGAGGTTGAAGCTGTAGCCGGCGGGAACCACCAGCCCCACCACCTTCGCCGGCGCGCCGAGCCGCTCGAGCTTGACCATCAGTTGCGGCAGCACCGCCTCCGACGCCGAGGCGCCGAAGACGATCAGCAACTCCTCCTTCAGGTAGGCGATCAGCCGCAGCACCGAGAATCCGGCCAACCAGCCGATGGCGCCCAGCACGATCACCACGAAAAGCGCCGAGGTGAGATAGACCGCGCCCACCAGCACCCCGAGCTTGGCCAGCGCCGCCAGGCCGTATTGGCCGACCGTGAACGCCATCGCCCCGAACGCGCCCACGGGCGCCAGGCTGACCACGAGGCGGATCATGACGAAGAAAGCCTCGCCGACCACCCCGACCGCCTTCAGGGCGACCGCGTTGGCGGCGCCGAGGCGGCCGATCGCGAGGCCCGCGAGGATGGCGACCAGCAGGGTCTGCAGGATGTCGCCGCCGGACAGCGCGCCGAGGAAGGTGTTGGGGATGAGGCCCAGCAGGTACTCCGCCGCGCCGCCGATATGCCTGGCCTGGTCGGCGTAGGCGGCGACCGCGTGAGGATCGAGGGTGCGCGGATCGACGTTGAAGCCGGCGCCGGGCCTGAACACCGCGGCCACGACGAGGCCGATCGCCAGGGCCAGGGTCGAGACCGCCTCGAAGTAGACGATCGCCTTGCCGCCGATGCGGCCGAGGCCCCCGAGGTCGCTCGCCCTGCCGATGGCGCCGGCCACGGTGCAGAAGATGATCGGCGCGACCAACATCCGCACCAGCCTGACGAAGCCGTCGCCGAGCGGCTTCAGCGCCTGCCCCACGCTCGGCCAGAGCACCCCCACCAGCACCCCGAGCACGATGCCGATCAGCACCTGCACGTAGAGCGACTTCAACAGGCGCAGCATGGGCCTCGGGCGACCTTTCAGGGTTGTTCGCGGGGTTCGAGCGCCCCGCTTATCGCAAGCAGGGCCGTGAGGCGAAGCCTAACCCGCGTCGCCGATGTCGCGCCGCCACAGTCCAAGGACGGAACATGGCCATTGGCGCGCGCGCCCTTGTCTCGCGCCCGCCGGTCTGCGAACAAAGCTCGGCGCCCTCGCGGAGTCGCCCTTGCGCCGAAACCTCACCTTCGCCGCCGCCGCCGTGGGCGCGCTTCTTGTCGGCGGCGCGGCGTACGCCGGCCCGGTTCCCGCCAGCGGCAAGCCGCCGCCCGAGGACCCCTTCGAGGCGATGAACCGAAGCTTCTACGCCAGCCATAACGGCCTCGACCGCGCCATCTTCCTGCCGCTGGCCAGGCTTTACCGGGCGCTCACGCCGGGCTTCATCGGCGAGGCGATCCACAATGGCGTCACCAACCTCTCGGAACCGGTGGTGCTCGCCAACGACATCCTGCAGGGGCGCTTCAAGCAGGCCACGCGCGATGCGCTGCGCATCACCGCCAACTCGACAGCGGGTTTCCTGGGCGTGATGGACGTGGCGACGCCGGCCGGGCTGCCGCATCACGACAACGACTTCGGCATCACCCTGGGCCGCTGGGGCGTGAAGCCGGGACCGTATCTGTTCGTGCCGATCCTCGGCCCCACCACGGTGCGCGACACCATCGGCGAGGTGGCCGACATCTTCATGAACCCGCTGCTCTACATGCGCTTCCAGGGCCATCAGACACTGGAGATCACGGCGCCGATCGTCTCGGGGCTCGATACCCGCTACCGCGCCCAGACCACCCTGACGGCCGTTCTCTCCGACGCGACGGATCCCTACGCGACCCTGCGCTCGCTGTACCTCCAGAGCCGGGAGGCGCTGATCCGCGGCGAGAACGCCCCGCCGCTGCTGCCGCCGCTCGACGAGCCCGCGACCGATCAAGCCGCGCCGCCGCCAGCGTCCTCGGGCGCGCCGCCGGCGTCCGATCGGACGCCGACGCCGGCCGACCAGACCGCGCCGCCGCCGACGCCTTCGGCCACCGCCTCGCCGCCGGCCGAGGCTCTCGCCGAAGCGACGCCCGATCCCGACGCCCCGATCGCCACCGCGCGACCTTACGACCTCCAGGGCGGACCTTCCGCCCTACGCGGAGCCTGAAGACCCCAACCCGTGACCGAGACCGTCCAACGCCCGACCGCGATCCACCGCCCGACCGCGATCGCCCGTCTCGTCGCCTTCGCCGCCGCACGCGCCTGGATCGTCGCGGCGCTGGGCCTTGTCCTGGCCATCGTCGCCGTCGGCTACGTCGCCGGGCACTTCTCGATCAACACCAACACCGACGCCCTGCTCTCGCCCGACCTGCTCTACCGCAAGAGCGAGTCGGCCTTCGCCAAGCTGTTCCCGCAGTCCGACACCCAGGTGGTCGTCGTCATCGACGCCAAGACGCCCGAGCTGGCCGAGGAAGCCGCGGCCGGGCTCGCCGCGAAGCTCGCGGCCGATCCGAAAATGTTCCCGTCGGTGCAGCGGCCGGATGGGGGGCCGTTCTGGGCGCAGGAAGGCCTGCTCTTCGCCTCGACCGCCGACGTGCAGTCGAGCATGAAGCATCTCATCGACGCAGAGCCGTTCCTGGGTCCGATGGCCGCCGACCCGTCGGTGCGCGGACTGATGAGTTCGTTCCAGACGGCGCTGACCGGCGTGAAAGCCGGACAGACGCAACTGTCCGCGATCGTCGGTCCGATCGGCAAGCTGGATGGCGCGCTGGAAACGCTGGAGGCGGGGGGCAGGGCCAACTTCTCCTGGCTGGGGCTGATCGGCGGGGGACCGCCCGACGCCCGCCAGTTGCGCAAGCTGATCCTGGTCAACCCCACCCTCGACTACGCCGCGCTGGAGCCGGGGGCCGAGGCCAGCCGGGTCATCCGCAACGACGCCAAGAGCCTCGGGTTCGATCCTGCCCATGGCGTGCGCGTGCGGCTGACCGGACCGGTTCCCTTGCAGGACGAGGAGTTCGGCACCCTGGCGGAGCGGGCGCTGCCCATCGCGATCGCGGCGTTCTGCGCCATCGTCCTGATGCTGTGGTTCGCCGTGCGCTCGGCCAAGACCATCGTCGCGATCCTCGCCACGACCCTCGTCGGCCTCGCCTCCGCCGCGGCGCTGGGTCTGGTGATCTTCGGGTCGTTCAACGTCATCTCGATCGCCTTCATCCCGCTCTTCGTCGGTCTCGGAATCGACTTCGGCATCCAGCTCAGCGTGCGCTACCGCGCCGAACACCAGCCGGGCGAGTCCTGGCGGCACGCGCTGGAGGAAGCCGGACAGGCCATGGGCCGGCCGCTGGCGCTGGCCGCCAGCGCCATCGCCGCCGGTTTCCTCGCCTTCGCTCCCACCGCCTACCACGGCGTCTCGCAGCTGGGGGTGATCGCCGGCGCCGGCATGCTGATCGCCCTGGGCCTCAATCTCACCCTGCTGCCGGCGCTGATCGAGATTCTGAAGCCCACGCCGGCGCAGCCGAAACCGCCGCGGGAGAGCATCACCCGGCTCGATCGGCTGATCCTGGGCAACCGCTGGCGTATCGTCGGCGGCGCCATCGCCGCGGGCGTTTTCTGCGCCGCGCTGATGCCGTTCCTGCACTTCGACTTCAATCCGATCCACCTGCGCAGTCCGAAAACCGAGTCGGTGTCGACGCTGTTCGACCTGTTCAACGATCCGAACGTGGCCCCAGACACCCTGGAGGCGGTGCGGCCGAACCTGGCGGCCGCCGAGGCGCTGGCGGCGCGGCTGCGACGGTTGCCGGAGGTCGCCAGCGTGCGGACCCTGGCCGACTTCGTGCCGAGCGATCAGCCGGCGAAACTGGCCGCCATCCAGGACGCGTCGAACCTGGTCGGCCTGACGCTCGACCCGATCGTGACCGCGCCGCCGCCGACGGACGGCGAGGTGGTGCAGAGCCTCGAGGCCACCGCGGCGTCGTTGCAGCAAGCGGCGGCCACGGCCGATCCGACCACCGCCGAGAAGGCGCGCCGCCTGGCGAGCGCCCTGCAGAAGCTGGCCGCCGGGACGCCGGCGCTACGGGCCCAGGCGTCGGCGATGCTGATCACGCCGCTGAACACCATGCTCGATCAGGTCCGCGGCGCGCTGGCCGCCCAGCCGATCACCCTCGCCAACCTTCCCCCGGAGATCGCGAGCCAGTGGATAACGCCCGACGGCCGGGCGCGCGTCTCGATCGCCCCGCAGGGCAACGCCAACGACAACGTGGTGCTGGGCCGGTTCATCGACGCCGTCGGCGCAATCGCGCCCGACGCCACCGGCACGCCGATCGGCATCCGCGAAGGCGGCCGCACGGTCGTGGCGGCGTTCCTGGAAGCGGGCGTGCTGTCCTTCCTCGCCATCACGGCGCTGCTGTTCCTGGTGCTGCGGCGGGCGCGCGACGTGGCGATCACCATGGCCCCGATCGTCCTCACCGGGCTGCTGACGCTCGGCAGTTGCGTGATCATCGGCCAGCCGCTCAACTTCGCCAACATCATCGCCCTGCCGCTGCTGTTCGGCATCGGGGTCGCCTTTCACATCTACTTCGTCATGTCCTGGCGCTCGGGCGGCTCGCACCTGCTCACCTCGAGCCTGGCCCGCGCCGTGTTCTTCTCGGCCATGACCACCGCCACCGGCTTCGGCAGCCTCTGGCTCTCCAGCCACCCCGGCACCGCCAGCATGGGCGAACTGCTGATGTTCTCCCTGGTGTGGACGCTGGTGTCGGCCCTGATCTTCCAGCCGGCCCTGATGGGCGCCCCACCCGCCACCGCGGCGGAGGACGCGGCGGAGGGAGCGTTGGCGGACGACCCGGCGGTTCGGAAACGAACCCGGCACAGGCGGCGCCTAAAAAACCGACCTTAGCCGGACGGGCGGTCGTCTCGGACGCCGCCCGGTTTTCTGCGCCTTGGCGCCGTGGCCCCGACCCGCTACCCAGCCCGTCATGCAGCATAGTTTCGGGGGCGCGTTGAGTTCCCTGCGCCGCGTTTGCGCCGTTTTGATCCTGACCGCGATGGCCGCGTGCGGGCGGCAAGCGCCGCCTGGGCCGCAGCCGCCGCTGGTGCTGGTCGCCCAGCCGCTACAGCGGCAGGTGGTCGATTGGGACGATTTTGTCGGCCAGTTCGAGTCGCCGGCCAGCGTCGACGTCCGCCCGCGTGTCAGCGGCTACGTCACCGCCGTCGGATTCCGCGACGGACAGGAGGTCCGCAAGGGCCAACTGCTGTTCCAGATCGACGCCCGCCCCTACCAGGCCGTCTACGATCAGGCGAAGGCCGGCGTGGCGCGAGCCGAGGCGGCGCTGGCCGACGCCAGGGTGGAGCTGCAGCGCTCGCAGGCGTTGCTCGCCGTACACGCCACCAGCCAGCAGGATGTCGATACGCGGCAGGCGGCCGAACGCACCGGCGAGGCCGACGTGGAAGCCGCGCGGGCGGCCGAGCGCACGGCGGCGCTCAACCTCGACTTCACCCGGGTGACCGCCCCGATCTCCGGCCGCGCGTCCGACTCCAAGGCCATGCCGGGCAACCTCGTGACCCAGGACCAGACGGTGCTGACCTCGATCGTCAGCCTCGACCCGATCCGGTTCCGTTTCACCGGGCCGGAGGCGCAGTTCCTGAAATACAAGCGCCAGAACCTGATCGGGGACGGCCAGCAGCCACCCGTGCAGATCAAGCTGCAGGACGAGCCGGACTATCGCTGGCCCGGCAAGCTCGCCTTCGTCGACAACGCCTTCGACACCTCTTCCGGCGTGATCTCGGCCTACGCCCTGGTCTCCAACCCGAACGGGTTCCTCACGCCCGGAATGTTCGGCCATATGCGCTTGCAGGGTTCGCACCCCTACACGGGCCTGCTGGTGCCCGACCAGGCCATCGTCACCGACCAATCGCGCGAAGTGGTGTACGTCGTGAGCGAGGACGGCAGGATCGCCGCGCGCCAGGTCGAACTGG
>DATJRL010000030.1:0-5018 GCA_035504785.1 Caulobacteraceae bacterium | reverse complement strand
CACGCCCTCGGCGTCGACTTCGACGTCTGGAAGGGCGAGAGCGACGTCAACGACCTGATCGAGCCGATGGTGGCGGAGCTGATGGCGAGCGGCCTGGCTTTTCGCGACCAGGGCGCGGTGATCATCCCGGTGAAGCGCAACGACGACAAGCGAGAGCTGCCCCCGCTGATCCTGGTCTCGTCCGAAGGCTCGGCGATGTACCACACCACCGACCTCGCCACGATTCTCGACCGCAAGGCCTACTTCGACCCGCAGCTGGCGCTCTACGTGGTCGACCAGCGCCAGTCGGACCACTTCGAGGTGGTGTTCCGCGCCGCCTATCTCGCCGGCTACGCCGCCGAGGGTTCGCTGGAGCACGTCGGCTTCGGCACCATGA
This sequence comes from Caulobacteraceae bacterium, assembly GCA_035504785.1. Taxonomy (GTDB): domain Bacteria; phylum Pseudomonadota; class Alphaproteobacteria; order Caulobacterales; family Caulobacteraceae; genus Acaudatibacter. The sequence goes on along the minus strand of DATJRL010000030.1, from coordinate 4,642 downwards.
ACGGGGTGGACGGCAAGCCGTTCAAGACCCGCGCTGGCGGCGTCCTGAAGCTGCGCGACCTGATCGAAACGACCAGCGGCAAGGCGCGCGAGCGGCTGCACGAAGCGGGTCTGGGCGACGACCTCGCTCCCGAGGAATTCGAGGCGACGGCGCTGAAGGTGGCGGTGGCGACGCTGAAGTTCGCCGACCTCTGCAACTTCCGCGGCACGTCCTACGTCTTCGACCTCGACCGCTTCTCGTCGTTCGAGGGCAAGACCGGTCCCTATCTGCTCTACCAGGCGGTCCGTGTGAAATCGCTGCTGCGCCGGGCGGCCGATGAAGGCGCGGCGCCGGGCGAGATCGCGATCGCCGCGCCGTCCGAGCGGGACTTGGCCCTGGCGCTCGACGCCTTCGACCATGCCCTCGCCGAAGCCTACGACAAGAAGGCGCCGCACTTCCTGGCCGAGCACGCCTACCGCCTGGCCAGCGCCTTCTCCCGCTTCTACGCCGCCTGCCCGATTCTCGCCGCGCCAGCGCAGGTGAAAGCCTCCCGTCTTGCCCTGGCCCAGGCGACGCTGCGCCAACTGGAGCTGACCCTCGACCTCCTCGGCATCGCCACGCCGGAGCGGATGTAGCGGCGCAAGAGGCCTTCTCCCCTTGCAGGAGAAGGTGTCAGCGAAGCTGACGGATGAGGGATCGCGCCGGCGCCGGAGACTGCCTGCGCCAAGCTCAAATGCACCGGTCTCGCACCCCGACCCGCTGCGCGGGCCACCTTCTCCCGCGGGGTGAGAAGGGCCATGGTGCGATCGCCCAATCCCGAGGTCCGCCCATGCCCGTCAAGCTCGTCGTCGCGATGATGATGCACGAGACCAACACCTTCTCGCCCTTGCCGACCCCCATCGAGTCGTTCGCCCGGCTGGGCGCGCTGGAGGGCGCCGTGGCCATCGCCGAGGCGCGGGGCACGAACACCCCGCTCGGCGGGTTCGTCGACCTGGCGCGGGAGGTCGGCGCCGAGTTCGTGGTCCCCATGGCCGCCAACGCCCATCCATCCGGCCTGGTGACCGACGCCGCGTTCGACCAGATGACCGGGGCGATCGTCGAGGCGGTCGCCAAAGGCTGCGATGCGGTGATGCTGGCCCTGCACGGGGCGATGGTCACCCAGACCTTTGACGACGGCGAGGGCGAGCTGCTGCGCCGCATCCGGGCGGTGGCGCCGGATGTTCCGATCGCCGTGGCGCTCGACTTCCACACCCAGATGACCGAGGCCATGGCCCGCGGCGCCACCGTCATCACCGGCTATCGCACCTATCCCCACATCGACATGGCCGAGACCTCGCGCCGCGCCGGGCGGACGCTGCTGCGGGCGCTGGCCGGCGAAGTCGCGCCCGTGATCGTCTGGGACTCGCGGCCGATCATGAGCAGCACCCTGGTCCACACCCCCTCGCGCGAGCCGATGAAGAGCCTGATGGCCATGGCGGCCGAGGCGGAGGAGACCGGCGCGGTGCTCAACGCCTCGGTGTTTGGCGGCTTCCCGCAGTCGGACATCCCGCACCTGTCGCTCTCGGCCGTAGTCGTTTGCGACCGGCGCGCGGCGGACGGCGAGCTGCTGCTGGCGCGCATCCTCGACCGGGCCTGGGAGCACCGCGCCGGCTTCCTCTTCCACCCCGAGCCGCTCGCCGAGCAGGTGGCGCGGGCCAAGACGCTGGACGGCGGCCCGATCGTGCTCGCCGACCATGGCGACAACACCGCCTCGGGCGGCACCCAGGACGTGATGAGCGTCATCGAGGAGGCGATGCGTCAGGGCCTCGAGGACGCCTGCGCCGGCCCGATCTGCGATCCCGGGGCCGTCGCGCGGATGATCGCCGCCGGCGTGGGCGCCGAGATCGATCTGGACCTCGGCGGCAAGGTCGACATGCCCGCCATGGGCCTCGCCGCCAAGCCGCTGCGCGTGAGCGGCCGGGTCCGCCGGATCACCGACGGCGAGTTCAAGGTCACGGGGCCCATGGCCACCGGCGCGACCATCCGCATGGGCCGCACCGCCGTGCTCGACACCGGCAAGATCGAGATCGTGGTCAGCGAGCACCGCAGCGAGCCCTTCGACCTGGGCGTCTTCACCCACTGCGGCATCGACCCGACCCGCAAGCGCTACGTGCTGATCAAGTCGCGCCAGCACTTCCGCGCCGGCTTCGAGCCCATCGCCCGCCACATCGTGATGTGCGACGGCGACGGCTGCACCGCCTCCGACCTCAGCCTGTTCGACTACAAGAACATCCGCCGCCCGCTCTACCCCTTCGATCCGGACATGACGCTCGGCCGCAACGACGCGGCGGGCCAAGCCGGATCGAGGGACGCGCCCGAGGCTCGCGCGGATCGGCCATGATCCCGCTTCTCCGGGCGCGGCGGCGGGACTAGGCTGGTTCGCAAAGAGGAGGCGCCCGATGTTCGACCTGGAGCGGTTCATCGAGGATTGCCGCCGCCTCGCCGGCGACGCGCACGGGCCGAAGCGGGTGCTCGACCTGATGCGCGAGGCCGTCTCCGACCCGGCGGCGGTGAAGGCGGCCGTTCCGCCGCTGGCGCCCAAGGTCGGCGTCCTCGACGCGCCGCTGTTCCGCGCGCCCGATCTGACGGTGCTCAACGTCGCCCTGGCCCCAGGCCGGCTCAGCATCCCGCACGACCACCGCATGTGGGCGGTGATCGGGATCTACGAGGGCGAGGAGGCCAACACCTTCTTCCGCCGCACCGACCATGGCCTCGAGGCGGCCAACCATCGCACCGTCCACGCCGGCGAGGCGATGCTGCTGGGCGCCGACGTGGTCCACGCCATCGAAAACACCGGCGCCGGGCCGACGCTGGGCCTGCACGTCTACGGCGGCGACCTCCTGGGCGCCCAGCGCAGCATGTGGGACCCGCACACCGACGCCGAGCGGCCCTACGACGTGCCCCAGTTCTACAGCTGGTGCCGAGACTTGGCGGGGATGAGGCGGACGGCGACAGCGGCCACGACCTGAAGTTCCGTCACCCCGGACAAGCCGCCACCGGCGGCGCCGATCCGGGGCCCGAGGGTCCGCCGCCGAGCTGGAAGTCATCTGGGAACCGGATGGTCCGGCCCCGGCTCTCGCTTTGCTCGGCCGGGGTGACGGAGCGGCGCACCGCTACCCGTCCTCGTCGAAGCCGACGAACACGGTCGCTGCGTCGACGGACTTGCGGCGCGAGACCACCGCGTTGGCCGGGAAGCTGTCGTCCGGGTAGCCCATCGCCACGCAGATCATGATCACCTGGTCGTCCGGGATGCCGGCGTGCTCGCGCACCACCGGCGACTGCATGATCCCCTGGCTGTTGACCACGCAGCCGAGCCCACGCGACCAGGCGGCGTTGACCAGCGCGTTGGTCACCGCGCCGCAGTCGAAGGGGCCGATGTCGCCGCCGTGAATCGAGCGGTCGTAGGTGACGACGACCGAGACCGGCGCGTCGAACTGGCGAAAGCCGCGCAGCACCCAGTCCTTGCGAGCCTCCTGGTCGTGGCGCTCGATGCCCATGGCCCCGAACAGCTGCTTGGCGATCTCGATCTGCCGCTCCCGGTGCTCGCCGACGTAGGCGCCGTGGCCGCGGAACTCGCGGGAGTCGGGCACGCCGGCGAGGTTGCGCTCGGTGTTGCCGGCCCGAATGCGGTCGAGCGGCTCGCCCGCCACCACGTAGAAGTTCCAAGGCTGGGTGTTCAGCGACGAGGGCGCCCGCATGGCGATCTCGACGACTTCGCGGATCAGCGCCTTGGGGACGGGATCGCGCTTGTAGCCGCGGATGCTCCGCCGCCCCAGAACCACGTCATCGAACGACAACCCAGAACCCACGCTCACCCTCTCGCAACACCCCCGGACGCGCTCCAGGACGCGCTCCCGGGTACAGCATCGGCCGCGCCGACGTAAGACTTGCGACGCGGGTCGGCGGGACGACAGGCAGGGGTGCATCAGGCTGGCGCCGGTCGTGGCCGGAATCCTGTAGGAAACAAGCGGCGGTCAGCCCGCGCCACGTTGGGCGCGACGCCGGCGCGGGCCTCGCAGGGAACATGGACGACGACGCACTGATCCAGATCCGGTTCGAGGCGGAGGTCATCTATTGGCGGGGGCCTTCGCCGTTCTTCTACGCGCCGATCCCCGTCGGCCACGTCGAAGCGCTCCGGAGCGCGGCCAGGATCGTGACCTACGGATGGGGCATGATCCCGGTCGACGCGCGAATCGGCGACGTCGGCTTCAGGACGTCGCTGTTTCCCAAGGACCAGACCTATCTGCTGCCGCTCAAGACCGCCGCCCGTCGAGCGGCCAACATCACCGCCGGCGACGTGATCGCCGTCGAGCTCGCCATCCGCCCGCCGCGGCGCTGGTCGCGGGCCGGCGCCCTCTAGATCCGCTCACGCGACGAAGCCGTCGTGGGCGTTGTGCTCCCCAGGGGCATGACGCGCCTGATGGGTGGACGGCCGTCGACCGCGACCCCACTCGCAACCTAGCCTTCGGCTACGGCCCGCACGTCTGCCTGGGCCGGCGCCTGGCCAAGATGGAGATGCGCATCCTCTGGGAAGAGCTGCTGCCGCGGTTGACGTCAGCGGAACTTGGCGGAACGCCGCAACTCTCCGAGGCCAACTTCGTCAACGGCCCGAAAAAGTTGCCGA
>DATJRL010000029.1:0-2330 GCA_035504785.1 Caulobacteraceae bacterium | reverse complement strand
CGTAGGAGCGGTGATCGCGCAATGGGCGCTTCGGCCGCGAGCGGTCCCCGTCCCGGCGGTTCCCGCGACGGCGCTGGTCGACCGCGCCCTCGTGTTCGTGCGGGACCGCCCGGTGGTCAGTATGGCCGGCGCCGTCGCAATTGGCGCCCTGGTGATCGCCAATCCGATCTTCATCGCTCGCCTTGCGCGCGCCTTCGTCGAGCGCCGCCGCGCCTGGCCTGAAGACTAGCGTCCTTCGACGAGGCGGTGGGCTCCCGCTCAGCGTCGGCGGGGCAGGGTCCATTCCCGCCAGACGTCGAGACCGGAGCCGGTCCACGCGAGCGCCGTCACCTTGATGGCCTCGGCCGAGTCTTCGATCCCTTTGAACCCCGCCGGCGCGCCCCGCTCGCGGACAGAAAGGGTGCCGGCGCCCACCGCGTAGGTGAGGCCGTCGGCATGGGGGAGGGCCATGGCGAAGGGGGCGTGGATGTGTCCCGTGAGGATGAGATCCACCCTCCCCTCGCAGAAACGCCGCGCCGCGCGTTCGCCGCCCCGCACGCGGGCGGTCATCGGACCGCCGACCATTTCCGAGAGAGGATGATGGCACGCGATCACCCCTAGGGACCCGTCGCGCCGCCCGTTAAGGGCCTGCAAGGCCCTGCCGGTCTGCCCCGCGTCGATGGCCCCCTTGGACCAGTTCAGCCGAAGCTGCATCCCCCGCGCCGTATTCACCCCCGCCACGCACACGGCCCCGTTGCTCCAGGCAAGGCCGTCGGCCGGGCCGAAGGAGGTTTCGAAGCGCTCGAATGGCCGCGTGGCTCGCTCCCACACGCCGAGGTAGGGGGTGTCGTGGTTGCCCGGCACCACGAGCCGCACGCCCGACAGGGCGCCGATCCAGGCGGCGGCGCTGGCGAACTCCGCCGGTTCGCCGAACGCCGTCAGATCGCCGGTGACCACGGTGAAGTCGGGCCGCTCGGCCGCGATCCAGGCTGCGGTCGCCTTGAGGGCGGGGACGTTCTCCATCCCGAAGTGAATGTCGGAAAGGTGGGCGAACCGTACCATCAGGTTCCGGCGGACCGGCTCGCCGGCTCGTCCTCAGGGCGACGCCTCACGGCTGCGATGCGCCGGCGTCCTGTTGGAGATGCTGTCCAGCGTTCTGCAGCGCCTGCCCCGTCCTGTCCTCGGCGCGACGGACCGGCTGGGTCGCGTTGGACAGGTCGCGGTCGATGACCGCCCCGCCGCGCGCGAAGGAGCCGTTCTCGGCCGCCAGATAGAGCATGATGGCGCCAAAGATGACGACCAGCAGCACCAGAAGCCCGATGATGGGCAGGCCGCCGCGCCGGCGGCCCGGCGCGGCGTCCGCCCGGCCCCGCCGGTAAGCGGCCCTGACATCCGCCCTGTTCGCGGCGACGCCGCCCTCGGCCCGGCGTTCGTCGACGCGGCCCTCGCGATAAGCCTCGGTCTCCCGCGAGCCGCTGACGGGCGTCGCGTGGGTATGACGTGGGAATAGCAGTCTCATGCCGCCTCTCCGAAACACGATCGGCGGCCGAAACGAGACTCGCGTGGTCGAGGTTCCCCCTGCTCAGGCAGCGCGCTCTCGGCGTCTTGGGTGAAAGAAAAGGGCTTGGCCGATCGCAGCCTTCACGGTCTCCGGCTGGAACGGCTTGGTGATGAGGAAGGTCGGCTCCGGCCGCTCTCCCGTCAGCAGCCGCTCGGGGAAGGCCGTGATGAAGATAACCGGCACGTCGAGCTGGGCCAGGATGTCCTTGACCGCATCCACGCCGGAGGAGCCGTCAGCGAGCTGGATGTCCGCCAGGACGAGGCCGGGCGGGGACTTGGCCACCGAGGCGCGGGCCTCGGCCCGCGTCGCGGCCAGGCCGCTGACCCGGTGACCCAGCTCGCGAACCAGGGCTTCGATGTCGGCGGCGATCACCGGCTCGTCCTCGATGATCAGGACGTCCGTGGCGAGCTCGGCGTCGATCTCGCGCTGGGCCTCGTTGATCAGCGCTTCGACCTCGGCGAAGTCGGTCCCGAGGATCTGGGCGGTCTCGCTGGGCGTGAAACCTTCGACGGCGGTGAGCAGGAAGGCCTGCCGCGAGCGCGGTGCGATCCGCATCAGGCGAAGGCGCGCCGTGTCCGGAGAGGCCGCAAGGTCCTCCGGCGGCGGCTCGAGCTTGGCGCCCGTGGCGCACCAGATGGTGTGAAAGACGTGGTAGAGCGCCACGCGCGGCGACATGTCCGCATCGAGAGACTTGTCGCCGGACGCAAGCGCCTCCAGTGCCACGCGCACATATTGGTCGCCGGCGGTCTGGTCCCCCGTCAGCGCCCGGGCATAGCGCCGGACGTAAGGC
>DATJRL010000028.1:0-9188 GCA_035504785.1 Caulobacteraceae bacterium | reverse complement strand
GCATCGACAGACCGCCGAACAGGAACGGCAGCAGCCCCCCGAACAGAAGACCGACGATCACGAAGGGGTTGGAGAGGTCGAAGGCGACCACACCCAGGCCGTCGAAGATCGAGCCTGGCTTGGCGTTGGCCGTGAAATACTTCAGGTCCTGCGTGTAGGCCGCGAACAGCACCAGCGCACCGAGACCCGCGGAGCCGATCGCGTAGCCCTTGGTGACGGCCTTGGTGGTGTTGCCGACCGCGTCGAGCGCGTCGGTGGAGACGCGCACCTCTCCGGGCAGGCCCGCCATCTCGGCGATGCCGCCGGCGTTGTCGGTGACCGGGCCGAAGGCGTCGAGGGCGACGATGAAGCCGGCCAGCGACAGCATGGCGGTGACGGCGATGGCGATGCCGAAGAGTCCCGCCAGGTTGTAGGCGACGATGATGCCGACGATGATGGTCAACGCCGGCAACGCGGTCGATTCCAGGCTCATGGCGAGGCCCTGGATCACGTTGGTGCCATGGCCGGAGACCGAGGCGGCCGCCACGGACTTCACCGGCCTGAAGCCCGTGCCGGTGTAGTACTCGGTGACGACCACGATGGCGGCGGTGACCGCCAGGCCGACGACGCCGCAGTAGAACAGCGACAGGCCGCCGAAGCTGTGGCCCTCCTGGGTCGTCACCGCGTCGGGCACCAGCTTGGTGATGACGAAGTAGAGCGCCACGATCGAGAGCGCGCCGGTGACGATCAGTCCCTGGTACAGGGCGCCCATGATGTTGTTGTTGCGGCCCAGGCGCACGAAGAAGGCGCCGATGATCGAGGTGACGATGCAGACGCCGCAGATGGCGAGCGGCAGCTGCATCATCTGCTTGGCGACGTCGCCCGAGAAGAAGATCGCCGCCAGCACCATGGTGGCCACGGTGGTCACCGCATAGGTCTCGAAGAGGTCGGCGGCCATGCCGGCGCAGTCGCCGACGTTGTCGCCCACATTGTCGGCGATGGTGGCGGCGTTGCGGGGGTCGTCCTCGGGGATGCCGGCTTCGACCTTGCCGACCATGTCGCCGCCCACGTCGGCGCCCTTGGTGAAGATGCCGCCGCCGAGACGGGCGAAGATGGAGATCAGCGAGGCGCCGAAGCCGAGCGCGACGAGGCTGTCGACCACGTCGCGGCTGGTCGGATCCTTGCCGAGCGGTCCGGTGAGCACCGCATAGTAGCCGGCGACGCCGAGCAGGGCGAAGCCCGCCACCAGCATCCCGGTGACCGCGCCGGAGCGGAACGCCATCGAGAGGCCCTTGCCCAGGCCCTCGGAGGCCGCCTGGGCGGTGCGCACGTTGGCCCGAACCGAGATCAGCATGCCGGCGAACCCGGCGGCGCCGGACAACACCGCGCCGATGATGAAGCCGGTGGCTTCCAGCGGACCGATCAGCAGGCCCAGCAGGATCAGGACGACGACGCCGACGAGGGCGATGGTCGTGTATTGGCGGCGCAGATAGGCCTGCGCGCCCTCCTGAATCGCCGCGGCGATCTCTTGCATCCGCTCGTTGCCGGCGGAGGCTCGCAGCAGCGAAGCCGATTGCACCGCGCCATAAAGCACGGCCAACACGCCGGCGAGTATCACCAGCATCAGTACAGGACTCATGGGTTCGCGCCCCTCCCTTATGTCTTGCGCAAATCGCCGCCTCGGTCAGCAAAACCGGCGGCGCGAGGGCCTTATTCCCTCTCACGGAAGCGAAGAGGCGCCCCGGACGGCCCCCGCAACCACGGGGCACGTGTGCCAAAACCCACCGCGCGACGCAACACTGCTTAATCGCGCGGGGCCGATTCCACCGCGCCGAGCTGGACGGGGGCCGAGGCGCGAGGGGCGCGATGGCGAGGGGTTAGCGTCCCGCGACCTGAGGCCTCGGCAGGCCGGTGCGATGCATGGGAGCGCCGCCGGGCAGGATCTGGACATTGGCGATCGCTCCCGGTCCGGCAATCGCGACCGCCGCCTGGTAGAGCGAGGCCTTCAGCCGCCCCTCGTCGAGCCGGGTGTAGTCGCTGGGCAGCGTAAACGGGGTGCGGTGACCGAGCTTGATCAAGGCGTCGCGGAAGTATGGCTCCTTGTCGCGCATCGCCTCCAAATTCGCCGCCGGCGTCAGGTTGATGCGGATGTAGACGAAGACGTAGTTGACCAGGTGGTTGTCGACGACGATGGGCATCGCCACCGGGGCCAGGTCGACGTACTGGCCGGCCTCCTTGTCCTGCGCCAGAGCGACTCCGGCGGCCAGGCCGAGGGGCAAGGCGGCGAGAAGGGCGCGACGGCGCAAGGCGCGGCTCCTGATTCGACCCGGTCTTATTCCTGGAGCAGTAGACGCCTCAAGCCTTGCCGGTTGGTTTCCGTCAGCGGTGTCTGAAGCCCAGACGTTCCGGCTTCAGCTCCACGCCGCGCAGCCGCACCGTCACGCCGCGGCCGGCGGCGAACCGGCCCATGGCCGCCGCCTCGCCGCCGTGCAGTTGGGCTTCCGCGATCAGGGCGCCAGGATCGGGGGTGGCGCAGACGAGGGCGTAGTCGTCGCCAGCGGTCGCCAGGGCCAGCAAGGCCGCGGCGCGGTCCGGCTGCGTGGCGAGCCAGGCGCGCACCGGCTCCGACAGCGGCATCCGCTCCAGATCCAGCGTCACGGCGCAACCACTGGCCTCGGCAATGTGCAGCGCATCGCCGATCAGCCCATCGGACACGTCCGCGGCCGCCGACGCATGGCGGCGGACCGCGCCGCGCACGTGCAGCTGCGGCTCCGGCAACTTGTAGGCGGTGGCGAGCCAGGCGTTCGGATCGGGGATCTCGCCGCGCGCCGCCTTTAGGCCGAGGCCGCCGTCGCCGATCGTGCCGATCACCACCAGCACGTCGCCCGCGCCCGCCCCGCCGCGCCGCACCGCCCGTCCGGTCGGAACCCAGCCGAACATCGTGGCCGACACCGTCAGCGGCCCGGGCGTCGACACCGTATCGCCCCCGAGCAGCGTCAGCCCGAACCGCTCCCCGTCCTCGGCCAGGCCGCGGATGAAGGCCTCCTGGTCGGCCCAGCCGCGAGACGCGGGCCAGGCGGTCATCAACGTGTAGCCGAACGGCTCGGCCGCCTTGGCCGCGAGGTCCGACAGGTTGGTGCGCAGCAGCCGCCGCGCGACGATGGCGGCGTCCTCGTCAGGCAGAAAGTGGACGCCCTCCACCATGGCGTCTTCGCTGATCACCAGATCGAGTCCGGGACGGCTCGGCAGCACGGCGGCGTCGTCCATCAGCCCCAGCGCCGGACCGCTGGTCGCGAGCGGCCTCAGCGCCGCGATCCAGTCGAGTTCGTCAGGCCGTCCGCTCATCGCGGGCGATCGCATCGAGCGCGGCGTTGATGAAGCCGGGCTCAGGGCCGTCGAAGAACGACTTGGCGATCTCGACATATTCGTCGATGGCGACCTCGGCCGGCACGTCCGGCCGCCGCATCACCTCGAACGCGCCGGCGCGCAGGATCGCCCGCGCCGTCGCGTCGATCCGCTCGAGGCGCCAGCCCTGCGCCAGCCGCCGGCTCACAGCGCCGTCGACCACCGCCTGCTCGGCCACCACGCCGCGGACCAGCGCGCCGAAGAAGGCCTCGTCCGCCCGGGCCAATCGCACGCCCTCGATGTCGGCGTCGAACCGATGGTCGGCGAACTCGCGGATCACCGCCTCGACCCCCGCGCCGGCGGTTTCCATCTGATAGAGGGCCTGCACGGCAGCCAGGCGCGCCACGCTGCGCGCCTTGTGGGGGGCGACGCTCATCTCGCCTGGCCCAGCAACTTGCGTTTCAGGTCGACGACCGCGAGGGCCGCCCGCGCCGCCTCGGCGCCGGCGCCGGCCTCCGCGAACGCCTGCGCCTGGGCGGCGCTCTCAACGGCGAGGACGCCGTTTCCGATCGCCAGACGCCGTCCGATCGCCAGGTCGTTCAGCGCCCGGGCCACCTCGCCCACGGCGACGCCGTAGTGCAGGCTCTCGCCGCGAATGACGCAGCCGAGCGCCACATAGCCGTCGTAGCGCACGCCTGCGGGGCGATGTCCCCCTTCCTCGGCCATGGCGACGACGGCCGGAATCTCCAGCGCGCCGGGCACGGTGACCACGCTGACTTCCGCCCCGCCCCTGGTCAGCGCGTCCTTGGCGCCCGCCAGCAGGGTGTCGGCGAGCGTAGGGTCGGCGCGAGCCTCCACGACCAGGATACGGATGGGGTCGTCGCGCATGCCTCGCTAATCTTTGTCCTTGTCCTCGTCGGCCAGGCCTTCGGCGCTGAGGAAGTGCGCGAAGTCGCCGGTGTGACGGAAGTCGCGGTACACCGATGCGTAGCGGACGTAGGCCACGTCATCCAGCGCCTTCATGGCCTTCATCACCATCTCGCCGACGACGCTGGACGGGATCTCGGTCTCGCCCATGCTCTCGAGCTGGCGCGTGATGACGCTGACCATCCGTTCCACGCGCTCCGGATCCACGGGCCGCTTCCGGGTGGCGACCAGCACCGAGCGCACCAGCTTCTCGCGGTCGAACGGAGCGCGCCGCCCCGAGCGCTTGACGATCGTGAGCTCGCGCAACTGCACTCGCTCGAACGTCGTGAAGCGCCCGCCGCACGCCGGATTCGGACAGAGCCTCCGTCGACGGATGGACGCGCCTTCCTCCGCGGGCCGGCTGTCCTTCACCTGGCTCTCGGGATGTCCGCAGAAGGGGCACCTCATGATCTGGCCCTCCCGGCCGCCCTCTCACACAATCCCTAGATAATGGGGCCTCGTGCGGCGGATTGCCACCGCGCTCGCGCGCCAAAGTGGAACCCGAGCGCCCGCGCCGGCGTTTTGGGCCGACGGGGCGTTGGCTCCGCTTGTTGGCGGAGCGGCAACGTAGCAGGACGCGGCATGACGAGCGAACATGAGTCCGAAAACCTCTCCAAAAACGATCTTCTCCGACTGAGCGCCGACATTATCGGCTCCTATGTCGGGCGTAACGCGGTGCCGCTGACCGGGCTGCAAAGCCTGATCGGCGAAGTTTATGGCGCACTCTCGCGTCTCGAGGGGCCCGTCGCCGGAGCGACTGCGCCCGCGACGCGCCCGCGCCCCGCCGTGCCCATCGGCCGCTCGATCCAACGCGACCATCTCGTCTGCCTGGAGGACGGCAAGAAGCTGAAGATGCTCAAGCGCTACCTACGCGCCCAGTTCGACCTCAGTCCCGAGGAGTACCGCCGCAAGTGGGGGCTGCCGCCCGACTACCCGATGGTCGCCCCCGCCTACGCCGAGCGCCGTTCCGCGTTCGCCAAGCAGATCGGCCTGGGCCGCGGGGTCAGGCGACGCACGAGTTGACGGGCGACCCCTCGCCGGAGCCGATGCGTCTCAGGCGCGGCTAAGCACGAACAGCTGTCGTGAACCGCCTTCGGGACCGGGCTCCACCATTTCCCTGGGCTCGAAGCCGTAGCGTCGATAGAGCCGCCTCGCCGCCTGCCCATCCGGATTGTCGTCGCCGAACGTGTGCAACGAGACCGTGCACGGCGGCCTGAAGATCCCGAGGGCCGTCTCGACCAAAGCGGCCCCGACGCCCCGCCGGCGATCCCGTGCGGCGACCGCCAGCCATCGTATCCAGCGGTCGGAGCGCGTCGGACCGCCAAGCAGCATGCCGCCCGCGACTCGGTCGCCTGTCAGACAGCAGAATGCAGAGCCGCGATCGACGTTTCGGCGCAGTGTTTGCTCGAAGTCGGGCATCGGCCCGAACAGCGGCTCGACCTCAGCGACCAAGTCCAACCAGGAGGCGATATGGCTTCGCGTCGCGACGGCGACGGTCAAGCCGCGACGCCGCCCAGGCGCGCGATGTTGCACCTCGACCAGAGGTCCGAGAGCGCCGACACGAGGCCGTCCATCATCGCATCGGTGTGGAAGGGCGTGGGCGTGAAGCGCAGGCGCTCGGTGCCGCGCGGCACGGTCGGATAGTTGATCGGCTGCACGTAGATGCCGAAGTCGGTCAGCAGCATATCCGACACCAGCTTGCAGTGCACCGGATCGCCCACCAGCACCGGCACGATGTGGCAGACCGAGGGCATCACCGGCAACCCGGCGGCCTTGAACCGCGTCTTCAACGCCTCCGCGCGCTCCTGGTGGCGCACGCGCACCTCGTTGTGCTCCTTGAGCCAGCGGATCGAGGCCAACGCCCCGGCCGACAGCGCCGGCGGCAGCGAGGTGGTGAAGATGAAGCCGGGGGCGTGCGAGCGGATCGCGTCCACCAGCTCGGCGTCGGCGGCGATGTAGCCGCCCATGACGCCGAACGCCTTGGCGAGGGTGCCCTCGATGATGTCGATGTCGGCCGCCGCGCCGTCGCGCTCGGAGACGCCGCCGCCGCGAAGGCCGTACATGCCGACCGCGTGCACCTCGTCGAGGTAGGTCAGCGCCCTGTACCGCTTGGCCAGCGCCGCGACCCCCGGGATGTCGGCGATGTCGCCATCCATCGAATAGACGCTCTCGAAGGCGATCAGCTTCGGCGCGTCGATCGGCGCCTCGGCCAGCAACTGTTCCAGGTGCGCGAGATCGTTGTGCCGCCACACCTTGTAGCCGCCGCGCCCGTTGCGGATGCCGGCGATCATCGAGGCGTGGTTGAGTTCGTCGGAGTAGATGGTGAGGCCGGGCAGCACCTTCTGCAGCGTCGCCAGCGTCGCCTCGTTGGACACGAAGCCGGAGGTGAAGAGCAGCGCGCCGCTCTTGCCGTGCAGGTCGGCGAGTTCGGCTTCCAGCTCCACGTGATAGTGGGTCGTGCCGGAGATGTTGCGCGTGCCGCCCGAGCCCGCGCCGGCCTCGTCGATGGCCTTGTGCATGGCCTCGAGCACCACCGGATTCTGGCCCTGGCCGAGGTAGTCGTTGGAGCACCACACCACCACGTCGCGGGTCTTGCCCGAAGGCATGGTCCAGGTCGCGAGCGGGAACTCGCCGCGGTGGCGCCTCAGGTCGGCGAACACGCGATAGCGGCCCTCGTCCCGAACGTCCTCCACGGCTTGGTGGATGGCGGCCTTGTAGTCCATCGGCGACCCTTACTCCTGGCCATCCGCTCCGGACAGCGAACCCACGAATATGACGCGGGCGTCATCGCACAGACGCCGAGCTTTTGTCATCTAGGGACTATTACGAAGATCGCCAGTTGCGGCGACACACCTCAGCCGAGCGCCGCCAAATCGCCCCTCAGCAACTGCAGCACCGCCGAGAAGTCCTTGTGGCCGTGCCCGAGCCGCTCAAACAGCGCATAGAGCGCCTCGGCCTGCGCCCCCATCGGCGTGGAGGCGCCGGACTGGGCCGCGGCGGCCTGGGCCAGCTTCAGGTCCTTCAACATCAGCGAGGCGAGGAAGCCGCCCTCGTAGCCGCGGTTCGACGGCGCGGCTGGCACCGGGCCGGGCCAGGGGCAGTAGCTGGTCAGCGACCAGCACTGACCGGAGGATTGCGAGGCGATCTCGAAGAACCGCTCCGGCGCCAGTCCCAGCTTCTCGGCCAGGGCGAAGGCTTCGCAAACGCCGATCATCGAGACGCCGAGCACCATGTTGTTGCAGATCTTCGCCGCCTGCCCGGCGCCGGCCGCGCCCGCGTGCACCACGGTCTTGGCCATCGGCGAGAGCCCCTGCCGCAGCGTCGCGAAGAGCGTCTCGTCGCAGCCGACCATGAAGGTCAGCGTCCCCGCCTCCGCTCCGCCGACGCCACCGGACACCGGCGCATCCGCCGGGCGCAGCCCCGCCGCCGCCGCGTCCGCCGCCACCGCCCGGGCCGTCTCGACGTCGATGGTGGAGCAATCGACGGCCAGGGCGCCCTTCGGCGCATGCGGGATCACCGTGTCGGCGTAGACCCGGCGCACCTGCTCGGCGGTTTGCAGCATGGTGACGACGACATCCGCGCCCGCCACCGCCTCGGCGGCCGAGGCCGCGACCTCGCAGCCGCGTTCCTTGGCCCGCGCCAGCGCCTCGGCCGAGAGGTCGAACGCCACCACCCGCTGCCCGGACTTGGCCAGGTTCGCGGCCATGCCGAGGCCCATGGCCCCGACACCCAGAAACGCGATATGGCTCATTGTGTTACGCTGGCTTGCGGAACTTGAAGATGAACTGATCGGTGTGATGCCGGATCGCGGGGTCGAAGACGCGCAGGGTGTGCGTGTCGGCTGGGTTTCTCAGGATGTCGCTCTCGCCGACGAACTTGAACCCGACGGCTTCCACCTCGGCCTTCACCACCGCTGGATCGATGCGGTGCAGAGTGTTCGTAGCCGAAACGCCCGAGCCGGGGAGGGCGGCGTGATCGAGCACGATGAAGACACCGCCTGGCTTCAGCGAGTTGTAGACCGCCGTGTCGAAGACCTTCATGTCCGCCGGACCCATGAACGGGTCATGGAGATCGTGATAGTTCTGCGAGGTCCACACGATGTCCGCCGGTGTCGGCACGGCGAATTGGTTCACCGGCGCCACGATCGCGGTCACGTTCGGGCGCGCGGCGTCTGGATGGGAGCCGTTGGCTGGCAGCGGGTTGTTGCTGTGCGCGCCCAGTTCCGAGGGGACGAAGGCGTAGACCGTCCCCTTGGGGCCCACGGCGTCCGAAAACAGCCGCGTGAAATAGCCGCCACCCGGCATGAAATCGACCACCGTCTCGCCGGGCTTGATGCCCGTGAACGCCAGCGTCTCCGCAGGTTTGCGCTCGGGATCGAGGTCGCGGTCCGCCTGGGGCCGGGTTGCGTCGGCGACCGCCGCGGCGACGTAGGGCGGGATGGTTATTGCGGCTGCCACCGTTCCTGCGAACAGCGTCGCGGCGCCCGCGATCAAAAGCACTGTCCTGCTCATCCTCGCTCCTCCCAGAACCTGGTTCCCGCAGGCTTGTAGCGCGCGGGCCGGAGGGCTGTCATTCGCCATCCGACATTCGCCATCGGGGCGATCTGGCCTATATCCCCGCCATGACCCGAGCCCCCCTCGCGCCCTACCCCGCCCTGCGACTGCGCCGCCTGCGGCAGGCCGACTGGATCCGCCGCCTGGTCCGCGAGACGACCCTGACGCCGGCCGACTTGATCTGGTCTGCGGTGGTCCACGAGGGCGAGGGCCGCGCGCCTGTCGCCTCCATGCCGGGCGTCGAGCGCTGGTCGGTGGCCGAGGCGGCCAAGGCGGCGAGGGAGGCCGAGGCGCTGGGCATCCCCGCCATCGCCATCTTCCCCTACATCGACGGCGCGAAGAAGG
>DATJRL010000027.1:0-11655 GCA_035504785.1 Caulobacteraceae bacterium | reverse complement strand
CTGCGCAAGCTGAAGCACCCCAGCCGCAGCCGCAAACTCCGCAGCTTCCTGGATAGCTGACCCCGGGGCTCCCCCGTCATGGCCGGGCTTGTCCCGGCCACCCATGCGCTTCGCCGCACTAGAAGAAGCCAGGATACAGATCGGCCCAACATGGCGAGAGAACAGCGCGCATGGGTGGCCGGCCACCCATGACACGGGCAATCTCTTGATGAGCGCGGTCGGCTGACGACGAGAATTCCTCGTAAAGATCGTCCTTGCATAGGCAACTGAATAGTTGCATATAGTCCGCCATGAGCATGGACGCCGTGTTCAAGGCGCTGGCCGACCCGCTGCGGCGGACGCTGCTCGATGCGCTGAGGGCGCGGGGCGGGCAGACGCTCGGCGGGCTGTGCGGGGGGAGGGGCATGACGCGGCAGGCCGTGAGCAAGCATCTGGCGGTGCTGGAGGCGGCGAACCTCGTCGCCACCGAGCGCCGCGGTCGCGAGAAGCTGCACTACCTCAACCCGGCGCCCATCCAGGAGATCGCCGACCGCTGGATCGGCCAGTACGAGCGATCGCGGCTCGAGGCGCTGGCCGACCTGAAGTTCCGGATCGAAGGAGAACGCGATGGCTGAGAGCCGCTTCGTCTACGTCACCTACATTCGCGCGGCGCCGGAGAAGATTTGGGAGCACCTGACCACGCCCGAGCTCAACAAGCTGTTCTGGGGCGGCTACGCACAGCGCAGCGGCTGGAAGGTCGGCGACGACTACGCCATCGCCGGGCCGGATGGTCGGGTCTGGGACGAAGGCAAGGTGCTGGCGGCCGATCCGCCGCGCCGCCTGCAGGTCACCTGGCGCCACCTGAACGATCCGGCCATGACCGACGAAGGCGTCTCCACCTGCAGCTTCGAACTCGAGCCGTCGAGCGAGGGCGTCACCAAGCTGACGCTGACCCACGCCATCGAAGTCTCGCCGTCCAAGCTGATCGGGGCGGTCTCGCAAGGCTGGCCATCGATCCTCTCCAGCCTGAAGAGCCTGCTGGAAACGGGAAAGGCGCTGGCCTGAACCTAAAGCCCGACTTTGATCGGTTCAGAGCGCCGGCTCATCCGTGATTCCGCCGCGTTTCCTATTCCGTGCGCCGGACGACTCCCGCCAGGCGCCGTTCAATGGCGTGGGCGAATGTCTCGCGCACTTCATAAAAGAGGCCGCGTGGCAAGGGACCGTAGGCAAACGAATATCGGATGACGAGGCCCGGAAAACGGCGCCGGAAAACGACACGGGCGCCTATTTCAGTTCATGATCGAAAAGCGCCGTCTCCGGCGGCGGCTCGGCCTCGCGGATCGCTGCAATGTCGGCTTCAGTGAAGTCGTCCAGTCCAAGGACCTCGCGATCGCGGCGCTTCAGCCGATGATACTCGTCAGCGGAAATCATCACCGTGCGATCACGCCCGTTACGGGTGATGGTCACCGGCTGCACCAGCGCCATGTCCTGATAGCGGCCAATGTGTTTCTGAAATTCGGCCGAAGACACCTTGACCATGCCGCTCATCCTCACTTCCAGGATGATCCGTACCTTATAGAAAATCCGGAGATTTTTCAACTTCGCACGATGCGATTTGGGCGATGATCGGTCAGGGTCGAGGTTCCGTCGAATTGCCTCCCGGCTTGCGCGGCGGCTCGAACGCGCCCGTCTCGGTGATGATCACATCCATCGGATGGTCGTGCGACCGGGGGATCAGGCTGGCGAGGCGGCCGAGCTCGAAGCCCAAGCCGATGGCCAACGGGCGGGGCCGAAGCGCCGCCAGAGTCCGATCGTAGAAGCCGCCGCCGTAGCCGAGCCGATGGCCGCCGGCGTCGAAGCCGACGAGCGGGATCAGCAGCGTGGCGGGCGTCGCCTCGGCGCTCGCGACCGGCTGCAGCGTGTCCCAGGGCCCGGCTTCCATCGGGGTCTCGGGCGTCCAGAGTCGGAAACGAAGCGCCGCGCGTCGGTGGGTGACCACCGGCAAGGCGACCTCGCCGCCGGCGGCCAAGGTTCGGATCAGGTAGGGGCGCGGATCGAATTCGCCGCGGATCGGCCAGTAGCCGGCGACCAGTCCGACGGTCCCGGGCGGAAACCGCGCTTCGAGCGCTGCGTGTACGGCCGCGCTCAGCGCCGCATGCACCTTCGGCGCCAACGCCTGCCGCTGGGCGATCAGCCGGACCCTCAGCGCGCGCCGCGCCGCCGCCCAGCTCACGGCGCGCCCTTCGGCAGGTAGAGCGCCGTCCCGCCCGCGTAGCGGACGGGGGGTCGATACGCGCTGGCCAAAGCCGCCGACAGGCCGGGCAGATGCAGGTCGTCGCGGGGTCCTGTCACCGGCCGCAGCAACACCACCGCCGCGTAGCCGCCGGCGCGCATTCGCGCCAGCATCGGCGACGGATCGAGGAACGCCAGCGTGCGCTCGTGGTGCAGCTTCCACAGATCGCCCGCGCTCGGCTTGCCGGCCCAGATGCAAACCGACAGCGTCTCGCACGCCACCGGTCCCTTGAGCGTCGCCAGCCGATCGCGGAGCGCCGCCAGGCTGGCCGACGTGGCCTTCGCCCTGGCGTAAGCCGCCGGATCGAAGACGTCGCGCGGCGCATCCAGCGCGACGACCGCGACCAGCGCCGTCGCCACCAGCGCCCGCCAGCCGGCTCCCCAACGCCCGAGCGCCTCGCCGGCCCGGTCCCATGCCACCGCCAGCGCGATCGACGCGGCGATGACGAGGTCGAATCCGATGTTGATGCTGACCCCGAGCGCGGCGCCGAATAGGACGATCGGGACGAAGGCGGCGGCGATGGCGAGCGCGGCGAAGGCGAGGGCGTCGTCGAAGCGCTGGCGCAGCATCCCCGCCGGGACCGCAAAGCCGATCAGCGGCGTCAGCACGCGCAACGTCAGGGCGAGGCTGGTGCCGAGACGCTCCCAGGTGAAGTAGCGGGGCGCGGTGATGTTGGCGATGAACGAGGCGCCGTAAATCGCCGCCAGGCTTGCCAGCGCCGCGAACCCCGCCGCGGCGCCGGTCGCGATCCAGGTCGGCGCCAGAGGTCGTCGCCTCAGCAGCAGCCAGAGGGTTACCGCGAGCGGCAATCCGACGACGACCTGCTTCACCAGCAGGGCGGCGACCGTGAGCAGCGCCGCAGCGACGATCGTGCGGCGCGACTTGGCGCCAACCGCCATAGCGGCCGCGGCGGTCGCCAGCGCGTGCGCCAGCATCTGCGGTTCGTCGAGCCCGACGTAGAGGCGGAAGAACGCCGCCATGGTCACGATATAGCCGAGCGCCCCAACCGCGGCGGCGGCGGGACCGGTCCCCAGCCGACGGGCCAGAACGAATACGCCGCCGGCCACGCCGAAGAAGGCCGCCAGCGCCACTGCTCGACCAGGAAAAATCGGGTCGCCGAACACCCGCGCCAGCGCGCCGGTCAGCCAGAACCATAGCGGGGGATAGTTGTCGATGAAGAGCGCGCCCGGGCTGGGGTAGAGCGCCGGCGAGAAGGCGTTCAGCGCGTGGCCGGCGCCCCAGCCCTCGTTCGGCTCTTCCAGCAGAAGGCCCGCGCGCTCGATCGGGCCGATCAGCAGCACGATGGCCGTCATCGAGAGGGCCGCGATCGCGGCGAGCCCGACGGCGTGTCGCGCGCCGGATCTAGGCGGCGCGGAGATCGGCCCCAGCTCCGGCGCCGAACAGCGCCTGCTCGAAGCGCTTGGCGTATTCCGCGACGGTGATGCCCTGCTGCAGCTGCAGCGCCGCTTCATGCTGGCGCCGCCAAAGACCGTCGTCGGTCAGCAGCGCGACAGCGCTCTCGGCGAAAGCCGCCGGGTCGGCTTGGCAAAAGCCGGTCACGCCGTCCACCACCCGCTCCGGCAACACCGCAACGGGCGCGACGACCACCGGCGTTCCAAGCGCCTGCGCCTCGGCCAGCGACAGGCAGAACGCTTCGCACTTGTGGCCCAGGTAGAGCATCGCCCGCGACCTGCGCACGGCGGCGAGCAACTCGGCCCGCGGCGCCGTCGGCCACACCTTCACCGACGCTTTCACCGCGTCCGGCATGCCGTTCGGCAGCTTCGTTCCCTCCCACGCCTGCCAGGGATCCTGGCCCGCGCGCAGATCGTGGACGCCATAGACGTCGAGCACGGCGTCCGGGGCGCGAGGCAGGATGCGCTCGGCCCAGACCTCGACGAGTCCGCGTAGGTTGCGGGCGGGATTTGAGGCGAAGATCGCCCGTCTCGCCGGCGGCTCCGGCAGCGGCGGCAGGCCGCGCACATCCTCACGCATCGGCAGGGGGATCACGCGCAGCGGCCCGTGGGGGTGGGGCAGGGTCGGCCAATAGTCGCGGACCTGGATCTGACTCATCAGGATCGGCGTCGGCCGGAACCGCCAGAGGCGCCAGAACTGCTTGTAGTGACGCCACTGGTTCACCCCCCACAGCGCCCACAGCGCGCGCTGGCGGGGCCGCGGCACGTAGCCCAGCAGAGACGGGTGGTGCACGGCGACATAGGCGTCGCAGGTCTCGTCCGGCGTCTCGCCGAGCGGCCGCCAGCGCACGCCCTGATCGAGGATCTCGGTCTCGCAGTGGCTGTGCACGGTCACGTCGTGGCCGAGGTTGGCGAGCTCGCGGGCGCACAGGATCACCGTGGACTCGGTGCCGCCGAGGGGCCTCGTCTCCAGCGAGCGGCCATCGTACTGCCCGGTGGTGTCGGCGATGATGATGCTGGCCATGCGCCGCCGACCTATGCGGACGCCGCCGCGCCTTGTCCAGCGCGCCGGTGAACCGGCTGAGCTACTTGCCGATCGCCGCGTACGCCGCCCGCTGGAACACCGGCAAGGCCGCCCGCGCCGCCATCCGCTGGCCGGTGGCGAGCTGCGCCGCCGCTTCCGGGCCGAGCGGCATCGAGTTCTGGATCAGGTAGATCAGGATAAGCCCGTCTTCGGGCGAGGCCTGCCACCAGGTGCCAAACGCGCCCGGCCAACCGAACGCGCCTTTGGAGCCGGCGCCCATCCAGGCCTGCTTCTCCGGATCGGTGATCACCGAAAGGCCGAGCCCGAAACCCTGGCCCATCCAGAACGGGATGCCCATGAACGGAATCCGCCGCTGCTCGTCGGTCAGCCGGTTGGCGCGCATCAGCCGCACCGTCTCGGCCTTGAGGTAGCGCCGACCGTCGAGTTCGCCCCCGTTCAGCATCATGCGGGCGAACCTGAGATAGTCGTCCAGCGTCGAGACCAGGCTGCCGCCGCCGCCGGTGAAGTTGGGCGGCGCCTCGTACTGCTTGAACGGCACTGGCTCCAGCTTTTCCAACTTCTCGTCGAGCCGGTAGACCACCGCCGCGCGCCCGCGCTTCTCCACCGGCACATAGAAGTCGGTGTCGACCATGCCGAGCGGCCCGAAGATCCGCTCGCGCAGGAATTCCCGGAAACCCTTGCCGCCGATGCGCCCGACGATGAAGCCCAGTACGTCGGTGGCGTGGCTGTAGTGGAAGCGCTCGCCCGGCGGATAGGAGAGCGGCAGCGAGGCCAGCGCCTTCATCCAGTCGTCCGGCGTCATGTCGATGTTGAGCACGTCGCCCAGCGCCTTCTGGTGCGCGTAGGCGATGGGGCCGATCGAGGTGAAGCCGTAGGCGAGGCCGGCCCGGTGGGTCAGGAGGTCCTCGATCGTGATGTCGCGCGGGCTGGGATAGGTCTCGTCCAAAGGCCCGGTCGCATCCCGCAGCACCCGCATTTTCGCGAACTCCGGCGCCCACTTGGCGATCGGGTCCTCCAGCGCGAGCTTGCCTTCCTCCAGCAGCATCATGACCGCCGCCGAGGTAATCGGCTTGGTCATCGAGGCGATGCGGAAAATGGTGTCGCGCGTCATCGGCAAGCCGGCCTCGATGTCGCGCTTGCCGACCGCATTGAACTGCAGCTCCTCGCCGTTTCGCCAAACGAGGGTCACCGCGCCGGAGAGGTCGCCGGAGTCCACCACGCTCTGCAGCGCCGGCTCGATGCCCGCCAAGGCCGCCTTGTCGATCGTCCCCACGCCGCTAGCGTCGTCCATGTCTCGCTCCATCATCTGGTCGGCGATAACGATAGCGGGGATTTTCGGCCCGTCCTACCAAGACCCTGCGTCAACCGCGGAACGCTTGCCCACCGACGCCCGGGCGCGCCATGGTCGCGGCAGGAACGAAGGAGCGCACCATGAGTGGGACGTTGACCACGGTGCTCGGGGATCTGGCGTTTCCCGAGGGGCCGCGCTGGCGGGACGGGCGGCTGTGGTTCTCGGACATGCACT
Organism: Caulobacteraceae bacterium; assembly: GCA_035504785.1. Classification (GTDB taxonomy): domain Bacteria; phylum Pseudomonadota; class Alphaproteobacteria; order Caulobacterales; family Caulobacteraceae; genus Acaudatibacter. The sequence goes on along the minus strand of DATJRL010000027.1, from coordinate 5,401 downwards.
CCGACGAGGTCGTCGCCATGACGCCCGACGGCCGACGCGAGACCGTGTTCAGGGCCGAGGGACCCGTCTCCGGGCTGGGCTGGTTGCCCGATGGGCGGATGCTGGTGGTCTCGATGGAAGACCGGCGGCTGCTGCGGATCGAGCCGGATGGCGAGGCCGCCTTGCACGCCGACCTCGGGTCCATCGCCACCGGCCACTGCAACGACATGGTGGTGGACGCCGAGGGCCGCGCCTACGTGGGCAACTTCGGCGTCGGGTTCCCAGGCGGCGAGGTGAAGCCGGCGAAGATGGCGAGGGTCGATCCGGACGGGCGGGTCACCGTGGCGGCCGAGGATCTGGTCTTCCCGAACGGGACCATGATCACGCCGGACGGCAAGACGCTGATCGTCGGGGAGACCTTCGCCGCTCGGATGACCGCCTTCGACGTCGCACCGGACGGCGGCCTCTCCAACCGCCGGGTCTGGGCCCAGCTGCCCGAGCGAGCCGTGCCCGATGGCGCCTGCCTCGACGCAGAAGGCGCGGTCTGGGTCGCTTCGCCCACCACGAACGACGTCATCCGCCTGAAGGAAGGCGGCGAGGTGCTGGACCGCATCGCCGCCGACCAGGGCTGCTTCGCCTGCATGTTGGGCGGCGAAGACCGCAAGACCCTCTACGTGGCCACCGCCGGCGGCTCCAACGCCGAGGACACCAAGCGCGTCCGCAAAGGCCGGATCGAGCAGGTGCGCGTGGCCGTTCCTGGAGCCGGCTTGCCATGAGCGCCTCCGCGTCGGCGGCCTTCCAGCCCGATCTCTACGACTACGCCTTCGAGAACGACCCGGTCCCGACGCTGAACCGGCTGCGCGCCGAAGACCCTGTGCACTGGTCGCGGCACGGGTTCTGGTATTTGACCCGCTACGCCGACGTGTCCGAGGTGCTGAAGGATCCGGCGCGGTTCTCCAGCGCCGCGGCGGGCTGGGGATCGAGCAATCCGCTGGCGACGAAGGGCTCGGAGGGCGGTGCGTCCGCCACCGAGCGGGGGCTCAGCCGCACGCTGGCCGCGTCTTTCAACCAAATGGATGCGCCGGACCACACCCGTATCCGCGCGCTGGTGCAGTCGGCGTTCTCGCGCCGCGCCATCGAGGACCGCCGCGAGCGCATCCTGGAGGTGGTGGGCGGGCTCCTCGACGCCGCCCAGGCCAAGGGCGAGTTCGATCTGATCGCCGACCTGGCGTTCCACGTCCCGATCATCGTCGCCAGCGAGATCATCGGCATCCCGATCGCCGACCGCGAGGCGTTCCGGACCGCTTTCGAGCGCACCGCCGCCTTGATGGCGCCCAAGCGCGACGAGGCGAGCTGGGCGCAGGCGCTGGAGGCCGGACGCTGGGTCGGCCGCTACATGCGCGAGTTGATCTTCGCGCGCCATGCCGAGCCTCGCGACGACCTGATCAGCGCGTTGATCGCCGAGGAGGCGACCGGCGGACGCCTCACGGACGCCGAGCTGTCGTCCGCCGTCAGCACCATCTACACGGCGGCGGGGACCACGACGGAGCGGTTCATCTCGTCGGGCCTGTTCCTGCTGTTGTCCCACCCGGACCAGTGGCGCGCGCTGATCGATCAGCCTGACCTCATGCCCGGCGCGGTGGAGGAGATCCTCCGCTACCACCACCCGACCCAGTCCACGTCCACCAACCGACGCGCCACCGGCGACATCGAGCTCGGCGACAGGCTCATCCGCGCCGATGATCCGATCCGCGTCGGCCTCGGCGCCGCCAACCGCGACCCCGCGGTCTTCGACGATCCCGACCGCTTCGACATCCGCCGTCGGCCAGGCGTCCCCAGCCTCTCCTTCGGCGCCGGCCCGCACTTCTGCCTCGGCTCGGCGCTGGCGAGATACGAGGCGCGCCTCACCTTCGAGGCCGTGCTGGCGCGCTGCCCGAACCTGCGCCTGATCACGACCAACCCTGTGAAGGACCCGCGTCGCATGGACCGTTATCGGGAGATCAGGGTCGCGGTGTGAGAGGGTTCCGAGGGATCAAAAATCAGTAAAATCAACATTGTCATCCCGGAAGTTCGCGCAAGCGAGCTATCCGGGATCTGCTTCCGCGCAACGTCGCCGAGGAGATCCCGGATGAGTCCGCTGCGCGGCTCTCCGGGATGACACCCAATGGGGCGAATTCACTGCGGCGCGGCGTAGGTCCCGACCAGTTCGCCGTCCGCAAGAACGTGACCCTTCATGGCGTCCACGAGGGCGCGCAGGCTTGCACTGCTAGGCAGGGTCAGCGGTTCGTCGAGGGCGAAGATCTGGAAATGATAATGATGCACGCCCGTGCCCGCGGGTGGCCGTGGCCCGAAGTAGCCATGATCGCCGGTGTCGTTACGGCCCTGGATCGCGCCCTGCGGCGTCACGAGGTGGTCGCGCTGGGGAAGTCCTTCCGGCAACCAGTCCACATCGCCGGGAATGTTCCAGATCAGCCAATGGACGTACGGTCGCTCCATGGGAGCGTCGGGATCCTCGACGATGATGGCGTAGGCGCGGGCGCCCTTAACCGGCGTCCAGTGCAGCGGCGGCGAAAGGTTGTCGCCATACGCGGCGTATCGGCGCTCGATCTTACCGTCCGGATCCACGGCGGTGGACAGCAGTTCCAGCACCGCGCCCGGTTCGCGCGGCGTGATGCGACCGAGGCTGAGGGCCTCCGGGGAACGCGGCGGGTCGTGCTGGGCCATGGAAGCCTCCGGCTGGCTGCTGGCGCGGCCGCACGCGGCGAGGACCAGCAGGAAAGCAGTCAACGCGAGGCGGGCGCGCATGACAATCCTCCAGCCATTGCGGCCCTGCCTCAACGGCTAACGCCGCGATCGGGCTTCCGCCACCAGATCATCGGTGCAAATCCACATTCCGCTGCCGCATGCGCGTGCGGACCGTGAAGACGCTGTCGCCCGCAAGCACGCCGCCGCGGGCGAGCAGGCGGCCGTTCTCCCAGTTGGAGAGTCCGAGTTCAGGGCGGCCCAGAGCGTACTGGCCATCGACCCAGCGGGTCATGCCATCGCCAACGAAGGCCGCCTCGATCTCGGCCTCAAAGCGGCCCTGGGCGGCCGGGTCCTCGGCGATCAGCGATGCGGCGAGGCGAGGGCTGTAGCGATTGCAGAGCGAAATCGCCTCCGTGAGGTCGTCCACGATCTTGAGGGTGATCTCCGGCGTGCGCTCCCACTCCCACTCGCGGCCGAGTTCGGCGAGCGGCAGCGGCTCGACCTGCTCTTCCAGCATCGAGCCTTCGGCGCGGTGGACGACGATCTTGCTCGCGCGGAATCGGTCCGGAACATAGGCCTCGTCGCCGTGAACGACGTGCAGCTTCCAGCCGCGCTCGCTCGGCGAGCCATCGGCGAGGGCCTCGAGCAACAGCGGAACGAGCTCGGCGGCGCGGTCGCGGACGATGCAGCAGACGTTGAGGGTGTTGCAGACCTTGCGGTCGATCGAGCGCTCGACGACGGCGCGGAAACGGGCCGCGTCGGCGCTATCGTCGGCGATCAGCCAGGCCCCGCCGGTCCCATGCAGGCTGACCGGGACCCCGGCTTGGCGCGCCACCGCGCCCAGCTGCGCGACCGCGTGCCCGGAGCCGCGCGCCACCGCCAGGGCCAGCCGCCTGTCCGAGAACAGCGCCCAGCCTGCCGCGTGCTCCGGGCTCTCCACCAGGACACAGGCGCCGGACGGCAAGCCGGACGCATCCAGCGCCGGCTCCAAGGCGTGGCGCACGATCGCGCGGGCGGTGCCCAGCGCGTCCGAGCCGATGCGGAACACCACCGCGTTGCCCCCGCGCAGCACGCCGGCGGCGTCGGCGAAGACGTTCGGCCGGCCCTCGAACACGAAGCCCACCACGCCCAGCGGCGCGGTCACTTGTTCGACGCTCCAGCCGTCGTGCTCGATCCGTTCGACCAGCCGGCCGCGCGAGGGTTTGGCGTCCCGCCAGCCGCTCAGGCCCGCGATCATCTCGGCGCGCATCCTGGCGCTGGCGACCAGCCGGGTGGTGGAGCGCCCGCGCGCCTTCGCGGCCCCAACGTCCTCGGCGTTGGCGGCCGCGATGGGAGCCCAGACGCGATCGTCCGCAAGCCGCCCCGCGAAGACTTCGAAGAAGGCGCCGATCTGCTCGTCGGAGGCGCGGGCGAGCCGGCCGAACGCCTCGATGGCGCGGCCCACCGCGGCCTCGGCCAGGGCTTGCACGCCGGCGGGCACATGCAGCAGGTCGCCGGTTTCTTGCACCACGATCAGCCGGTCGCCAGCCTGGAACGCGTCGGCCAGTTCGGGCGACACGCGCGCCAGCCGGTCGCCGCCGAAGGGAATCGGCATGCCGGGGGTCAGGGCTTTCAGCCGCTCGCTCATCCGGCGGGCCTTAGCCTAAGCCGCGCGGGCGGTCACCTCCCCGAGGGAAGGCTTACGGCTCGTACTGGTGCGGGATCGCGGCGATCTCCGCCGGCGTGAGCCGAGTGATCGACTTCACGAACAATGGCTCTGAGTAGATGCCGTGATCGTCCGAGAGCAGCAGGTCGAGGTCATGGGGCGTGCAGATCCAGCCGCCCACCTGGTGGCGATTGGTCAGGTGCATGTCAGGGTACTTCAGCTGGTTCGACCCTTGCTTCAAATCGAGCCGAAATACCTGGCTGGCGCCGACCCGCAGATAGATCACCGTGGGAGACGGGGATTTCCAGCCCTCCCAGTCCCCCGACCAAAAACAATTGTCGCTGGGCGGCGCGCTGTCCGCCGCCGCGATGGCGGCCGGGGCGGCGAGGCTGGCGAGCGCCAAGGCCATCGCCGCCAAGATGTTGGAGCGCCTGTTCAAAACAGCCTCCTCTTCATGTCAGTCCCCCTCGGGTCGAAGATTGGGCCGCGGAGGGCGTTTGTCGAGCCTGGTTCTTCGAGCGGGCGCGTAGCGCGGACCGCCACGCAGCGGATCGAGGTCGCCGTTCGTCGACCGCGCATCGGAGATGAAGACGTCCGGCATGGCCTTTATACAGACAGCGCCTCCGCGGGGCGGCAAGGTGAAGGAATTGGAGACCTGCAAATGCAGACAAAAGCCGCCGTCGCCTGGAAGGCCGGGGCGCCGCTGACCATCGAGACGGTGGAGCTGGAGGGGCCGCGGGCCGGCGAGGTGCTGGTGGAGATCAAGGCGACCGGCGTCTGCCACACCGACGAATTCACCCTGTCGGGCGCCGATCCGGAGGGCCTGTTCCCGGCCATCCTCGGCCACGAGGGCGCCGGCGTGGTGCTGGAGGTGGGCGCGGGGGTCGCCAGCGTGAAACCGGGCGACCACGTGATCCCGCTCTACACGCCCGAATGCCGCCAGTGCAAAAGCTGCCTCTCGCGCCGCACCAACCTCTGCACCGCGATCCGCGCGACGCAAGGGCAGGGCCTGATGCCCGACGGAACCTCGCG
>DATJRL010000026.1:0-3398 GCA_035504785.1 Caulobacteraceae bacterium | reverse complement strand
ATGCCCTCCTGGCCGCCTTCCTCGAGCGGCTCGCCGAGCGTCAACTTCGGCACACGCGGATCACCAACGTCCATCCGACCGTGCCGGGCGGCGCGGCGATCAGTATTCCGGGGGTCGAGGGCGACGCACTCTGTGTCGCGCTAAGCAAAAAGATCGCGATTTCAACGGGTTCGGCCTGCACCGCCGGCCAGCTCTCGACTTCGCATGTGCTTGAAGCGATGGGTTTTTCCGGCGAGGCTGCCAAGCAAGTCGTGCGCGTTTTCTTTGGTCGTTACCTGTCGGAGGCCGATGTCATCCTCGCGGCCGACGAATTTGTCGCCGCCGCGGAGCGCTGCCGGCTTGCCACTGGAGGACTTCGCCAGTAGCCTTCTCCCAATGCGACGGGACGCGATCTACGGTGATTCCAGGGGACAGTTCGCGGGACACGAGACCTTCCCGCTCCGGCTCCTGTGGCTGAAGAAGACGTTCGACGTCGCCAAGGACGGCGCGCGCCCTGGAACATTCCAAGAACACGAGGCTATCGCACGCTTCGGCGTGGGACGCAACATGGCGGCGTCCATGCGCCATTGGGCGTTGGCTTCGGGATTCTTTGAGGAAATCGAACGCGTTATGTGGCCCACACCGTTGGGCCGCGCCCTGTTGGCGGATGACGGCCTCGACCCGTTCCTCGAGCGGCCCGCGACGGTTTGGCTATGTCACTGGCACGTGGCCGCCACCCCGGAGATCACCAGCACAGCGTTCCACGCCTTCAACGCCCTCAGTGCGATCGAATTCGACCCGCCGGCGCTCGTCGAAGATCTCTTCGAGGTTGTCACGGCCAAGGGCTGGCGAGCGACCCGCGGCACGCTGAAGCGCGACGTCGAGGTGTTCCTGCGCAGCTACGTGCGCAAGGGCGACGCGCTGAACGAGGACGCCGCTGAGCCGCTGCTGGCGGAGCTCGGCCTGGTGCGGGAGGCCCGCCTTGGCGGCTGGTACGAGTTCGTGCGCGGCCCCAAGCCCAATCTACCCGACGGCGTGTTCGCCTATGCGCTTGCCGACTTCTGGCGACGCCAGGGCGAAGCGAGCACCCTTGCGGCCGAGCAGATCTGCTACGCGCCTGGCTCGCCGGGCCGCGTCTTCAAGCTCGACGAGGACAGCGTGATCACGCGCCTGATGCACCTCGCGGCGCTGACCAACGACGCCTGGCAGTGGACCGACACCGCCGGCCTGCGTCAGGTGCAAAGGGTCGCAGACGTCGACCCGCTGGCCTTGGTGGCCGGCGCCTACCGCCGCGGGCGGATCGATCGGGCGGCGGCATGACCCGCCTCTGCGACTTCGTCGAAATCGATCGCCGGTTCGCGCGCTCCGCCCGCCTCGACGCCGATCTCAACGGGACTCCGCCGCTGGTCGGGTACGTCCTTCAGGCCAGTGTCGCGAAGTCGTTGCTGGCGCTAGCGGAAAGCCAAAGCGAGCACCGCCAGGGCGCCTTCACCTGGACGGGGCCCTACGGCGGCGGCAAGTCGAGCGCGGCCCTTCTGCTGGCCAATCTGGTGGCCGGCAAGAAAGAGAACCGTAAGCTCGCCGCGCGGCTCGCCGGCGAGGAGCTGACGGCGGCTTACGCCAAGGCGTTCCCGGAAGACAACGGCCCCTGGAAGGTGGTGGCGGTCACCGGCAGCCGCGTGGCCCTGCGCGAAACGGTCGCCAGCGCGGCCGCCGTCGCCTTTGGCTGGAGCGAGGCGCAGACGGCGGCGGCGGGCGAGAGCGACGCGGGGCTGATCAACGCGATCAAGCGCGCCGGTGCGTCGCGCTCGAGCGGAACGCTCATCGTACTCGACGAGCTCGGCAAGCTGCTCGAGCACGAGGCGCTTGCCGGCGGCGACATCCACCTGCTTCAGGACCTGGCCGAGCACGCGACGCGGAGCAAGGGGCGGCTCGTCGTGATCGGGATCCTGCACCAGGCTTTCGACCAGTACGCCGCGCGCGCGAACCGGGACGCCCGCCAGGAATGGGCGAAGGTGCAAGGCCGCTTTCACGACATCGCCTTCCTCAGCGGCGCCGACGAAACTGTCGCACTGCTTGGACGCGCCATCACCGGTCCGGCTCCGCCCGCCGACTTCGAGGCGCTCGCGGCGGCGACGGCGCAGGCCGTGGCCCGACGGCGGCCCACGGAGCCAGACGTCCTGACGCGCGCGCTCGCGGCGACCTGGCCGTTGAATCCGGTCACCGCCCTGCTGCTCGGGCCCGTGTCTCGGGCGCGGTTCGCCCAGAACGAACGCAGCGTGTTCGGCTTCCTCAGTTCCGCCGAGCCGGCCGGGTTCCAGGAATTTCTGGCGACGACCGAGGACAGCGCCGCCACCTACGGCCCGGATCGGCTGTGGGATTATCTGGCGTCCAACTTCGGCATGGCGCTGGCCGCCGGCCACGATGGCGGCCGCTTCAGCCTGGCGTTCGAAGCGATCGAGCGCGCCGGCGCGAAGGGCGGCGCCGTCCATGTCGCGCTCACCAAGTCCGCCGCAGCGCTGGAGTTCTTCCGCAACGGCTCGGGGCTGGCGCTTGCCGACGACTTCCTCGGCCTCGCCCTGCCAGGCGTTGGCGACGACGCGCGCGCCCGCGCGGTCGCCGACCTGCTCGAGTGGGCGATCCTGATCAAGCAGCCCCGGCTCGGGGGCTACGCCCTCTTCGCCGGCAGCGACTTTGATCTGGAGGACGCCATCACGCGGGCGACCGCGCCGGTCGACGCGGCCCTGCTCGAGGGCTTGCCGCAGCGCGTCGGCTTCGGTTTCGCGCCAGCCAAGCGGCACTACTTCCTGACCGGCGCGCTGCGCACCTTCGAGATCTCCTTGCAGGTGGTCAGCCCGGGCGACACGCCCGAGCACCTCGCCGCCGCGCTGACCGCCAAGCCGACCCGCGGCAGCGGTCAGCTGGCGCTCGTGCTCGGCGACGGCAGCGTCGAGCCGGCGGCCGTCGAGGGCCTCTGCAGGTCCGCCGCCAAGCTCCTGAAGAAGAGCGGGAAGGTCGTGGCGCTGGGCGCCGCGGCCAAAGCTTATGCGCTACGCGACAGCGCCGCCGAGCTCGTCGCGGTCGAGCGCGTGCTGCACGCCCATCCCCAGCTCGAGGGCGATCGCATCGCCCGCCGCGAGCTTGCCGCGCGCCACTCGGCCTGCATCGACTGGCTGCACCGATCGCTGGAGACGTCGCTGGACGAAGCGAAGTGGTGGCTGGCGCCGGCGCCGGGGAAGCCGCTCCGCGAGCCCCTCGCCATCGTGGCCAGCGCCCTGGCGGACGCGGGTTATCCGGACGCACCCATCCTCAAGAGCGAGCTGCTGCAGCGCGACCGGCCGTCGTCCAATGCCATGGCCGCGCTGCGCGACCTCTGTCACGCCATGGTTAGACGGGTCGAGGCGGCCGAGCTCGGCATC
>DATJRL010000025.1:0-15498 GCA_035504785.1 Caulobacteraceae bacterium | reverse complement strand
CTGCAGGAGATCGAAGGCTTCCGGTCCGCGAACCTCGCCGACGATGATCCGTTCGGGCCGCATGCGCAGGCAGTTCTTGACCAAATCGCGCATCGTGATCTGGCCGACGCCCTCCAGATTCGCCGGCCGCGTCTCGAGCCGTACGACATGAGGCTGCTGGAGCTGGAGCTCGGCCGCGTCCTCGCAGGTGATGATGCGCTCGTCGAGGTCGATGTAGTTGGTCAGGCAGTTGAGCAGCGTGGTCTTGCCGGAGCCGGTGCCGCCCGAGATCACCGTCGAGACGCGCGCGCGCACCGCCCCGTAGAGGAACTCCGCCACCGGCGCCGGCATCGCGCCGAATTCGACCAGGCGCTCCAGGTTGTAGGGCTTCTTGGAGAACTTGCGGATCGAGACAGCGGCGCCGTCGATGGCGATCGGCGCGATGGCGGCGTTGACGCGGCTGCCGTCCGGCAGGCGGGCGTCGACCATCGGCGAGGACTCGTCGATGCGCCGTCCCACCGCCGCCACGATGCGGTTGACGATGCGCAGCAGGTGGTCGTTGTCGCGGAAGCGAACCGGGGCGACTTCCAGCTCGCCGCGCCGCTCGACGTACACCTGGAACGGGCCGTTGATCAGGATGTCGGCGATCGAGTCGTCCTTGAGCAGCGGCTCGATCGGACCAAGGCCCACCATCTCGTCGAACACCGAGGCCCCCAGCTCGTCGAGCTCGGCGTTGTTGAGGGCGAGGCGCTCGGACTTGGCGAAATCGCCCACCAGCCGGCGCACCTGGCGGCGCATCTCGGGCTCGTCGAGCTTGTCGAGCTTGGAGAGGTCGATCTCCTCGATCAGCTTCGCATGCAGCTTCAGCCGCACGTCGAGCATGGCGTTGTCGTGCGAACTGACCTGCGGCGGCGGCTCGGGCGGCGTGTCGCTGTCGACGGCGAAGTTGAGCGTCCCCGTGCCGGACTGCGCGTCGGCGGGGAGCGGACCGTCGGCGGGGTCGGTGATGACCAAGCGGTGCGGCGCCTCGGCGTCGGGGGTGCGGCGGAAGCTGAAGCGCGGCATCAGGCGCGCCTCAGCTGCAACGCCGGTCCGACTGGCGCGTAGAGCTTGTCGACCAGCACGCCAATGTCGCGGACGATCTTGGAGCGCGGGCGATGGTGGCTGATCGAGCCGCCAAGATTCACCGATGCGGCCGCCGCCTCCCAATCGGACGTGACGCCGCCATCGGCCTTGCGCTGCAGGGCCTTCTCGGCCTCCGCCAGCGAGGGCGCCGGACCGAACACGCGGCTGGCCAGGCGGTTGAGGATGATCCGGGGCGGCGCCATCTCCGGCAGCTCGGCCTCGATCTCGCCGGCCAGCGCGCGGGCCGACAGCAACGCCGGTACGGTCAGCTCGGACACCACCAGCACCTCGTCCGAGCCGGCGAGCACGTCCAGGCTCCAGGACTGCTGGTGCCGCGGCGCATCGATCACGATCCAGTCGTAGACTTGGCAGGCGACCTCCAGCAGCCGGCAGACCGCGGTCTGGCTCACCCGGGAGAAGGCCTTGGGGTCGCGTGGCGCGGCCAGCACGTCGAGGTTGGGACCGATGTGGCTGGCGAAGGCCCCGAGCAGGGCCGCGTCGATCCGTTCGGGCGAGGCGGAGGCGTCGGCGAGCACCATGTTGGCGGTGGCGCCGAGATAGGCGGCGGCGGCGCCGTCGACGAGGTTCAGGTCCACGAGCGCCACGCGCTTGTCCGCGCCGGCGCGGCCGGCCAGGGCCGACGCGATCTCGATGGCGATGGTCGTGGCGCCGCAGCCGCCGACCGAACCGATGACCGTCCAGCAGCGGGCGTTGGCGGGCTGGACGGCGGTCTGGGTCTCATGCAGAAGCGCGGCGGCCGCCCGGCCGAGGTCGACCGACGTGAACGGGGCGTCGAGCACGTCCGAGCAGGCGAGCTTCATCAGCGCGCGCACCAGCCCCGCCGGCAAGTGAGCGCCCGCGAGCAGCACGGCGGGCGCCTTGGGACGTTCGGCGAGCGCGGCGATGGCGTTCACCAGCGCGATGGGATCGGCGGCCTCCGTATCGATCAGGATCAGGTCCAGCGCCGGCGGGGGCCGGGCGACCAGCTCGAGCTGGCTGGCCGGCGCGGTTTCGAAGCGCGCCTCGGCGAGCGCCTCGGCGGCGACGGCCGACAGGCGCTCGCCCACCACCAGCACATGGCGCCCCTGGAAGACGGGTGTGGTCATGACTTGCCGGCGCCCGCCTGGCTCTCGTCGGCGGCGCCCGCCGGCTGGGAGGGGACAGCTTGCGCCGGCGCCGGCGGCGGCGGAGCCGCGGCCTGCGGCGCGAGGGCGCCCGAGTCCGACGAAGACGCGCCGCTCACCGGACGCAGGTCGCCGTCCGGATTGTCCGGACGCTTGCCCGTGGCGATCTTGCCGTCGAGGATCAGGTCGATGGCGCTCGCCTCGCCGGTTTCCTGGAGCGGATTGGGCAGGTCCTTGACGCTGTTCGCCGGCGCGGTGAGGTGCGGCGTGACAATGATCACCAGCTCCGTCTCGTTGCGCTGCCAATCGGCCGACCGGAACAGCGCCCCCAGGATCGGCACGTTCGCCGCGCCGGGGATCTGGTTGATGGTGTTGGAGTAGTCGCGCTGGAACAGGCCAGCGATGGCGAAGCTCTGCCCGTCGGCGAGCTCTATCTGGGTCGCGGCCCGGCGAATGGTGATCGCCGGCACCTGGAAACCCTGGATGTCGAGTCCGTCTTTGGGGTCAAGCTCGCTGACCTCGGGGGCGACCTTCAGTTCGATCTGGCCGTTGTCTTCGACCGTGGGGGTGACATCCAGCTTCACGCCGTACTGGCGGAAGTCGATGGTGACGCCGTTGGCGCCGTTGGGGATCGGGAACGGAAACTCGCCGCCGGCGAGGAAGCTTGCCTGCTGGCCGGACATGGCGATCAGGTTCGGCCGCGCCAGCTCGCGGATGACGCCCTTGGATTCCAGCGCCTGCAGGTTGGCGTCGATGTTCCATGCGCCGAACTGGTGATTGACGCCGATCTGCCCGGCCGGGCTCTGTCCGCTTATCAGACCCGTCGAGCCGGACGAGAAGGAGAAGCCGGAGACGGTCTGCACGTTGAGGTTCAGCCCAAGGTCCCTCAACGCCGTGTGCGAAGCCTCGAGGATACGGACGTCGACCTCCACCTGCTCCGAAGCCTTGACGGTCAGCTCGTTCTCCACCGCCTTGGGGGCGTAACGCTCGGCGATGGCCTGGGCGCGCTCGGCGGCGGCCGGGTTGGACACCTCACCGGTGAGCAGGATGCCCTGAGCGAAATTGGCGACGGCGATCTTCTCGCCCGGCATCGCGGCGGCAAGGTCGGCCTGCAGGCTCTCCACGTCGTAGCCGACGCGCACGTCGACCACCTGGGCGAGGTGGTGATCCTGATCGTAGATCAGGATGTTGGTCACGCCGAGCGCCTTGCCCCGGACGTAGAAGCTGCGGTCGGTGGTCGCGACCAGCGCCAGGGTGTCCGGTTGGGCGACGACGATCTCGCTGGCCGGGTAGTCCAGGCGGAACGCGGCGGACTTGTCCTTGGGCACGACGATGGTCTGGTCGCCGGTCTCGTCGGACGCCACCTGGGCCATGGCCGGGGTCGCCGGGACGACCCCCGCAAGCGCCACGAGCGCCGAGGCGGTGTAGGCGAGAAGCTTGCGCATGAGGTTCCCTGTTCTCTGCTGGCCGGGGCTCACGCGCCCGCCCCGTAACGCTCGGCGGGGACGACAACGGATGAGGAGGAGTCGCCGTGCACGACGACGACCGAATGGGTGCGGATCAGGATCGGCGCGGTCGCCGGCGTCCGGCGCGAAACGGCGATGATCCTGGGCATCGGCCCGCGGCCGACGACGTCGCTCACCGCGATGCTGCGCGTGGGCGTCACCTCGGCGCTGCCGGTGCGGCGCAGCGCCAGCGAGAGCGAGCCGGCCTGCGCGGCGACCGCCAGCTTCTGCGCGTCCTGGACGGTGACCTCGAGGGTGGCGGTGTGGGCGACGGCGGCCTGGGTCGAATTCGGATCCGCGTTGAGATCCATACCGAGCACCCGCAGGTCCTGCAGGACGACGTCGGAGACGTAGCGCTTGCAGTCGCACTCCTGCGAGCCTGGCTTCGCCGGCGGCGGGTCGATGGTGCGGGTGAGCACCACGTCGACGCGGTCGCCCGGCAACACGTGGCCGCCGACGCCGGCGATGTCGCTCACGCCGATGGTATAGGCGCGCATTCCCTCGTCGATCACGGCGGCGACGGTCGCCCGGGCGCCGGCGCCGGACAGCTTGTCGGGCAAGATCGCCTCGCGCGCCGAGATTGGAGTCAGCACGATCGGCGGTCCGCCGCTCTGGCCCAGAATCTGTTGGGTCGTGGAATAGGCGCCGTGTGGCGCATCGCCCGGGGGCAAGTGAGCGACCGCCAGCTTCGAGGCGTCCAACTTCGTACCGTAGGCGATGTCGCGGGTCGCGACCACCACCGGGACCGTGTCCGAGTTCGAAGCGGTCGCGGCGGGGCTGGCCGGCGCGTGCGCTGGCTGCGGCAGCCACACCCGAGCGACGATGAGTGCGCCGAGCCCCAGCACGGCCGATGCGCCGAGACTTACCACGGTGCCAGTACGCATGACTCACCCCTGAACCGCGACACGCGGATGACGTCGCGCGTGCCCGTCGTTAAATCTGCGATCCGCGCATTTCTTTGTCGTTAAAAGTCGCGGTAAACCAGACTTTACTCTATATTTCGTTGTTTTTCTTCTCGTGACTGTAGTAAACGCGACGTTCACTTACTTCACCCCGACCGGTCGGAGCGACGACCGGAACGGCGCGGCGCTGGCGCGCTTGACGAACGCCACCGAAGGCAACATTGGGGTCGGGTTATTTCGCTAGCAATTTGGTGCGCCCGCCAGCCGGGGGAAACGGGCCACGGCTGACAAGGCCCCGCCCGAGGGTCGGCGCGGGAGGAACATGAATGCAGGATATTCTCGAGCGTCAGGCGGCCGCCGCGGCCAGCGGCATGAGCCACGCCCTGTGGGCCGAGGTGCACGGCGACAAGATCGCCGTTTACGACCCGATCGGCACGCACACGTTCAGGAAGATAAACGCCAACGCCAACCGCGTCGTGCGGCTGCTCCGCGAACGGGGCGTCAAGGAGGGGGACGCGGTCGCGCTGCTCTGCTCGAACCGGGGCGAGTGGATCGAAGTTCTGTCGGGATGTCTGCGCGCGGGTTACCGCCTGACGCCGGTGAACTGGCACCTCGCCGCCGACGAGGTCGAGTACATCATCAACGACTGCGACGCGAAGGCGCTCTTCGCCGAGACGCGCTACCCTTCCGGCCTGACCGCGAAGGCCCCGAAGGTCACGCTCAAGGTCGCGATCGGCGGCGGCGATGCGCCGGGTTTCGAGGACTACGAGGCGCTGCTGGCGCAGTTCGATGGTTCGGACATCACCGACCCGACGCCTGGCTCGAGCATGCTCTATACATCGGGGACGACGGGCAGGCCGAAGGGCGTGTATCGACGCAACACGGCGCAACTCGGGCCGATGAATCTCGCCCAGCCGGACGACGTGCAGCTGTGCGCCGGGCCGGCCTACCACGCCGCGCCGCTGGCCTTCGACATCCGTTCGTCCATGGTGATGGGCATTCCGCTGGTCTTCGTCGATCGCTGGGATTCCGAAGGCATCCTCAAGATCATCCAGGACCACAAGGTCACCCGCGCGCACCTGGTGCCGATCATGTTCCAGCGATTGCTCAACCTGCCGGAGGATGTGCGCAAGAAATACGACGTCTCGTCGCTGCGCTTCATCATCCACGGCGCGGCGCCCTGTCCGCCCGAGGTGAAGAAGGCGATGATCGACTGGGTGGGGCCGATCATCAACGAATACTACGCCGGCTCGGAGGGCGGCGCCGGCTTCCTGGTGTCCTCTGAAGAGTGGCTGAAAAAACCTGGCACCGTGGGCAAGCTCCCCGACCCGACGGCGCTACGCATCCTCGACGACGAGGGCGCCGACGTGCCACAGGGCCAGTCGGGCACGCTCTACTTCCGCGTTTCGCCGATCGCGCCGTTCGAATACTACAAGGACCCCGCCAAGACGGCGGCGGCGCACCGCGGCGATTACTTCACGCTCGGCGACGTGGGCTATCTCGACGAGGACGGTTATCTCTTTCTCACCGGCCGCACGGCCGAGTGCATCATCTCCGGCGGCGTCAATATCTACCCGCAGGAGATCGACAACGAGCTGATCAAGCACCCCGCGGTCGAAGACGCCTGCACGATCGGCGTGCCCAACGAAGAATGGGGCGAGGAGGTCAAGTCGGTCCTGACCCTCAATCCGGGCTATGTGGGGTCGGAGGAACTGGCCAAGGACATCCAGGCCTTCGCGCGCCAGCGCCTGGCGGGCTTCAAGGTCCCGCGCACCATCGAGTTCGTCGACGAACTGCCGCGCAGCCCCGCCGGCAAGATCCAGCGCAAGAAGGTCCGCGAGCCCTACTGGGCCGGACGCGCGCGCCAGATCTGACGCGCTTGTCAGCTGGAAGCGGCGCCCAAGGCCAGCCGCGCCGCCGCGTCGCCCTGGGCGGCCGCCTTGCGGTACCAGTCGGCGGACTGCGCCGGATCCGCCGCCACCGCGCCGAGACCATTGGCGTAGATGGCGCCGAGCTGGTCCTCGGCGCGTACGTCGCCATGCGCGGCCGCCCGGCGGAACCAGGCGACGGCCTTGGCCGCGTCCTCGGTGACGCCGCCACGCCCGGTGAGGTACATGGCGCCCAGCGCGGCTTGGTCCTCGACGTTGCCGGCGTCGGCGTCGGCGCGGAGCCAGGCCAGCGCTTGGGTACAGTCCGTGTCCGGATCGTCCTGGAGGCACTGGGCGACCATGAGCTGCCGCGCCTGAGGGTAGCCTTTCACGGCGGCTCGAAGGTTGAGGTCGCGGGCCGCATCGGCGTCTTCGGCGACGCCGAGCCCGAAGAGCCGCATCAGGCCCAGGCGAAACTCCGCGACGGGGTTGCCCCGCCTCGCCAGCGGGGTCAGCAGCCGCGCCGCGACCGCATAGTTCCTGGCGTCGAACGCGGCGAGACCGTCGGCCAGCGGATCGGCCTTCGCGGCCGGCGCCAGCGTCAGAACGAACGCGGCGATCGCCACCGCCGTCGGCAACCTCGGATCGTGTCGCACGCCGCACAACCCCCGCGCTGAAGCGGCGATCACCGTCTCACCCGGGTCGCAAACAGACTCTTGAGAAACGTGGTGAATCCCGTTCCTTGTCGGACCTCTACTCCCGCTGTCATCCGGGCGAAGGGCCGCCTCGGGCGGACCGAAGAGCCGGAATCTCCTCGGCGCCGGCGGCAACTGCGTTAGCTCGGCAGCGAGGCCAGGAACGCCTCGATCGCGGGATTGACCAGCGCCGGATGCGTGAGGTTGGCGGCGTGCCCGGCGCCAGGGATAACCACCAGTTTGGCGTCGCCAAGCCCGGCGGCCAGCGTCTCCGCTAGCGAGAGCTCGATCGCCGCGTCCGCATCGCCGTGCACCACCAGGGCTGGCGCCATGATCTGGCCGAGCCTGGGCGTGACGTCGTCGCGGCCGGCGAGCGTGTTCATGCAACCCAGCATGTTGACCGGCTTGATCTTGCGCCACTTGGCCTTCCAAGCCTCGGCGCCGGACCAGGTCTCGCCGAGGATGATGCCCTCGATTATGCCGGCGAGCTGGTCGGAGAGGCCATGCTCGGCCCAAGTCTCAGCCAGCTGCATGTGGCCCTTGAGCCGCTCGGGGTCCTCCTGGCCGGCCTGGGTGTCGATGAGGATCAGGGCACGGACGATCTCGGGATGCGTGAGGGCGGCGCGCAAGGACAGGAAGCCGCCTTGGCTCATGCCCGCCAGCACCGCGCGCTCGATGCCCAGGTGCGCCAGCAGCGCGGCGAGGTCGTCGGCGGAGTCGTAGTAGGTGAAGGACGCGAGGGTGTCGGAGGCGGAGCCGGCATGGCCGCGCTCGTCCCAGGTGATGCAGCGGTACGCGCCTCGCAGCGCCTCCACCTGGGGCGAGAACATCTCGTGGTCCATGAAGAGACCGTGCGAGAAGACCACCGCCGGGCCTGAGCCGCCGGTGTCTTCATAGTACAGCCTCTGTCCGTTGACCTCGGCGATCGGCATGCGCCTCTCCTGGAGCTGCACCAATGCGCGTCCTTCGAGACGCCCGCTGTCGCGGGCTCCTCAGGATGACGAAAAGGGTCGAACTCCAACCAACCTCGTCATGGTGAGGAGCGCCGAGCCGGCGCGTCTCGAACCACGCAAACCATCGCAGCGGCTCAGGCCACCGCTTCCACGGCCCTCGCCACCTCCGCCGGCTTTTCGGCGATGATCATGTGGCCGGCCTCCGGGACGTTCACCAGCTTCGAGCCGGCGATCTTCTCCTGGAAGGCCGGCCCATAGATCGGCGGGATCAGTTTGTCGCTGTCGCCCCACACGATCACGGTCTTGGCCTTCACCCGATAGAGGCGCTCGGCGAGGCCGCGCTCGGGGATCGGGAACAGCAGCTTGCCGGCCATGCCGAGCTGGCGGGCGTTGCGCACCAGATAGCCCTGCAGGAACTTGGGGTCGCTGAGATCGAGCCCCGAGGTCATCAGCGCCGCGCCCTTCTCGGCGTCGTGGAACAGGTACTTGGGCATCTCGAACGGCAGCAGCGAGAAGACGTCCACGATCGGGTGGTCTTCCAGCCACAGGCCCGCCGGGCAGATCAGCGCCAGCCGGGAGACGTCGTTGGGCGCCAGCGCCGCCATCTCGGCGGCGATCATGCCGCCCATCGAGTGGCCGACCAGGATCGGGTTCTTGACCCCCAGCGCCTCGACCACGTCCCAGGTGTGCAGGGCGAAGTCGAGCATGTCGCGGATCTCGCCGCACTCCTCGGTCTCGCCGTAACCCGGGATATAGGGGGCGTAGACATGGAAGCGTCCGGCGAGCTCGACCAGCAGCGGGTCGGTCTCGGTCATGCCGCCGGCGCCGTGCAGGAACACCAGTGGTTCGCCCTGGCCGCCCTCGAGGTAACGCACCGGGGCGTGCCGCGTTTGTACGGTCTTCGACTCCATGGTCGCGCTTCCTCTACTCGGCCGGGATGGGGGTGCGGGCGGGGGCGCCCGGCGCCGTGGTCGGCGCGGCCGGCAGCGAGCCCGCCGTTACCCGCTTTTCGATCGGGTGGCACCAGAAGCGCGTGTCGTCGGCCCACTCGGGGAACATGTTCCGCAGCTTCGGCATGACCTTGTCGGCGAAAAGCTTGGTCGAATACATGCACTTGTCCGTGGGCATGTTCCCCACGTGCATCAGGCAGAAGATGTTGCCGACATTGAGACCCTTGATCAGCTCCTCCATACGCTGGCGCACCGTCTCGGGGCTGCCGGCGATCACGTGGCCGCCTTCGGTCAGATCCTTCCAGGTCAGCTCGGCGAAGCCGCCGCGCGGCGGCGCGTATTGGGACAGAGCGCCGGTCTGGATGGTCTTGATGGTGCGGTAGCCGGGCGCGTCGGCGAATCCCGGATAGACGTGGAGGCAGCGGTTGTAGAAATAGTTGACGTGCGGCCAGTAGAGCCGTTCGGCTTCCTCATCGGTCTCGGCGACGCAGATGGTCTGGGCGAAGCCGGCCCGGTAGGGACTCTTGTCCGGCGCGCCTTTCTCCTCGACCCGCCGCCAGTAGCCGTCCATCAGCACCTTGGCGCGGATATAGCCGGTGAAGCTGAGGTAGGAGTACGAGTAGGTGTTGTCGATGCAGAAGTCGTAGGTCTCGACCGAACCGCCGCCGGGAATGTGCACCGGCGGATGCGGCTGCTGAATCGGCCTGGGCCAGATGTTGACGTGACGCAGCTTGTTGTAGCGGCCGTTGAAGGCGAACGGATCGCGCCTGGTCCACGCCTTGACGATCAGGTCGTGCGCCTCGGCGTACTTCTCGCGGGTCAACGCCGGGATCTGGCCGTAGCAGAAGTTGGTGTCCATCGAGGTGCCGACCGGGAAGCCGGCCACCAGCCGCCCGCCGGAAATGCAGTCGAGCATGGCGAACTCTTCGGCCACGCGGACCGGCGGATTGTAGAGCGCGATGGAGTTGCCCAGCACCACGAGGGCCGGGTCCTTGGTGCGGCGCGCCAGCCCGGCGGCGATGATGTTGGGGCTCGGCATCAGGCCGTAGCCGTTCTGGTGATGCTCGTTGACCCCGATTCCGTCGAACCCGAGGGTTCCGGCGTACTCGAGAAGGTCCATGTAGGTGTTGTAGACTTCGTGGCTCTTCACCGGGTCGAACAGCCGCTGGTCGATGTCGACCCACACCGACCGGTGCTTCTCCCGGAAATCGTCCGGCAGATAGGGCCAGGGCATCAGGTTGAACCAGGTGAACTTCATCGAAGCGTCCTCCACGCCAGCGCGGCGCCGTCGGTTTTCTCTTATCG
Source organism: Caulobacteraceae bacterium (assembly GCA_035504785.1). Lineage (GTDB taxonomy): Bacteria > Pseudomonadota > Alphaproteobacteria > Caulobacterales > Caulobacteraceae > Acaudatibacter. Next base: position 5,092 of record DATJRL010000025.1, on the reverse strand, counting down.
GCGTTCAGTCAGCCCGAACCCTATGCCGGGAGCCGCCGTGAAGGCAATGCGGCTCGGTCAGGCCGCGACGAGGCTGGCGCCGGCGTCGGAGACGGTGTCGCGCGCCGGGCGCGGCGCGTAGCCCAGGACGCGGCGGGCCTTGTCGGCGCTGAACTTCTGGGTGCGGCCAAGCAGCGGCAGCAGCGCCTTCATCTGCGGCGACGCCACCGCCAGGCCCTTCGCGACGATGTCGGGCATGTTGGCGGTGGGAACCTTGGCCGCGGCCGCTCCGAGCCGCTCGCGCAGGGTCTGCGCAATCTCGGCGTACCAGAGCGCTTCGCCGAGGACGATGAAGCGTTCGCTGGCGGCCGCCTCGCTGGTCATCGCCGCCACGTGCATTTGGGCGAGGTCCCGCACGTCGGTGACGTTGAAGCCGAGCCTGGGCAGAGCCGGCGGCTCGCCCTCGAGCAGGCGTTTGAGGATGCCGACCGAGCTCAGGTGCTCGCGGGCGAGCACCGGCCCGAAAATGGCCCCCGGCAGCAGCGTCGCGAACGTCGTGGGCTGGCCGGCCATGAACTCCCAGGCCGCGCGCTCGGCCAGGGTCTTGGAGCGGCGATAGGCGGCGAGGCCGGGTTCGTCGGGATCGGTCCAGTCGTGCTCGTCGATAGCGCGATCCATCGGCTTGGGCGGGGTGCAGGCGGCGGTGGACGAGGTGGCGACGATGCGGGTCACGCCGGCGGCGACGGCCGCGCGCAGAACCCGCAGCGTCCCGTCCCGCGCCGCCGCGATCAGTTCGTCCTCGGACAGACCCGCCGCGCCCATCGGCGAGGCGATATGCAGCACGTACTGGCACCCCGCGGCCGCGGCGTCCCAGCCGGCGTCGGCGGTGAGGTCGGCGGCCACCACCGACAGACGCTCGTCCGCGTCGACCTGCGGGGCCACCGCGCGCCGCACGGCGGCTTCCTTGGCCATATGGCGCACCGTCGTCCGGACTTCGTAGCCGCGGCGGAGCAGCTCCACGATGGTCCAGCCGGCGACGAACCCGGATCCGCCGGTCACCAGGACGGTTTGCGACATGGCCGCCTCTCGATTGCCAGATAAGTCTCCGAGCGTATACTTCCGTCATGAAGCTTTGTCTACGGGCGTAGATATGACCGCCGAGCCGGTGTCCGCGGCGCCTCATCGCCGCAACGCCGCAGCCACCCGCGCCGCCATCCTCGCCTCGGCGCGCAGGGCGTTCGCGAGGTCCGGCTACGACGGCGCGGGTCTTCGCGAGATCGCCGCCGGCGCCGGCGTCACCGCCATGCTGGTCAACCGCTATTTCGGGTCGAAGCAGCAGCTCTTCGCCGAAGTCGCGGCCGACACCATGCGCGACCCGGTGATCCTGTCGCCGGAGAACCTCGACGCCCCCGACCTCGCCGCCGCGCTGGCGCGGGCCGTGGTGCGGGTGACGGCGCCGGGCGCAACCCCGCTCGACGGATTCCTGATCCTGCTGCACTCCGCCTCCAGTCCGAAGGCGGCGGAGATCGGCCGCGAGTGGATAGGGCGCGGCCATCAGTCGACGCTGGAGAGCGCCATCGGGGGACTGCTGCGGCGGGAGCGCGCCGGCGTGGTGTTGGCGCTGATAGCCGGTTTGCAGGTGATGCGGCAGATGGTGGAGATCCCGGCGCTGGCCGACGCCAAACCCGCCGATCTCGAGGCGCTGTTGACCCCGGTGATCCGCTCGCTGATCGAGACCGGCGACTGAGCGCTAACCCGCGGCGCCCGTCTCCAGGGCGCTGGCCGCGACGCCGTCGACCACGACGCGGACGTCGAGATAACGCATCGCGCCGTCGACGAACCGGATGTCTCCGACAGCGACGCTGCGGTCGCGCCGCAGGAGTGAATCGTCGGCGCGGGTGAGGTGCAGCGTCATCTCCGGACGGGCATGGCCCTCGGCCTCGGCCTCGGCGATCGCGTCGCGCAGGCGTATGGCGATTGGAACGCGGGGCTTGATCGGAGGGAGCGGCTTCGGCGTCGGCATGTCGGTGTTCCGAGTGAGATTTTCGGGCAAGGTAGCACATATTTTGGCCGCGGCGTCAGAGTAAACGCCGATCCGCGGTGGCGTCGACTCCCCCTATATTCGGATGATTTCGAAATTCACCTCAATAATAATTCCAAGAAATTCTATATTGTAACCATCGATCCCGTTAGGTGTGCTAGAGTGATCCTTCTTTCCGTAGGGCCTCGCGCGAGGCGAAAGGGTGTCCAATGTCCGGCCAATCCGAAAGACTTCGCCAGGAGATCCTGGGCCTGCAGCCGGTGCTGATGCAGTCGGCCGTGCGGCTGACCGGCGACGACAACGAGGCCCACAACCTCGTCCATCAGACCATGATCGAGGCCCTCGCCGCGGGCGAGAGCCGCGGGGCGGACGGCGGCGACACCCGTGTGTGGATGTTCGGCCTTTTGCGCAGCACCTTTCATTCCATCGCCCGGCGACGCTCGGTGCGTCAGGAGCGAGGGCGCCAGGCCGTGGAACGCCAGTTGGAACGCGACGCGGCGCTGGCGCTGGCGGTGGAGGCATGAAGCGCTACGCCGGCACGCAGCCGTCCGCTCCGTCGCCGGTCCGCGACCCTCGGTCGACCACCCGCACGGGCGCGCCCCGCGCCGCGCCGCTCGACCCGCGCAGCGTCCGCGGCTGAAAACGCCCCGCGCTTGACCGCCGCGACGGCAGCCTGGAAGGGTTCGTCGCCCGGAAGGCTGGCGGGCGGAAGGCTGGCGGGCGGGAGGCTGGCGTTTGAGCGAATTCGACATCGTGGTTTACGGCGCGACCGGCTACACCGGGCGGCTGGTGGCGGCGCATCTCCTGAAGACCTATGGCGCCGCCGGCGACCTCAAATGGGCGATGGCCGGTCGCTCGTCGGGCAAGCTCGCCGAGGTGCGGTCCGAGATCGGAGCGCCGGAGACCCTGCCGACGATCGTGGCCGATGCGGCTGATCCGGCCGGCCTGGACGCCATGGCCCGCCGCGCGGACGTGATCGTCACGACCGTCGGGCCCTATCAGCTCTACGGCTCGCCGCTGGTGGCGGCCTGCGCCGCCGCGGGGACCGACTATGTGGACCTCACCGGCGAGTCGAACTGGATCGCGGAGATGCTGGGCAAGCACGAGGCGGCGGCCAGGGCGTCCGGCGCGCGGATCGTGTTTTCCTGCGGCTTCGACTCCATCCCCTTCGATCTCGGCGTCTTCTTCGTCGAGGAGGAAGCCAAGAAGCGGTTCGGCGCCTATGCGCCCAGGGTGCGCGGCCGGGTGCGGGGGCTCAAGGGCGGACTCTCCGGCGGAACGCTCGCCAGCGGCATGGCGACCCAGGCGGCCGTGGCCAGGGATCCCGCCATTGGCGCGCTGCTCGCCGATCCCTTTGCCCTGACGCCCGGCTTCAAGGGCGCGGCGCAGCCCGACGGCGACACGCCCTATGAGGACAAGATCGCGGGGGCCTGGGTCGGACCGTTCATGATGGCCGGCATCAACACCAAGGCGGTGCACCGCTCGAACCTGCTGCTGGGTCACCGTTGGGGTCGGGACTTCCAGTACGACGAGATGCAAATGCTCGAGGGTCCGCCCGCGGCGTCGGCGCAAGGCATGGGCGGCTTCAATTTCGGCGCCGGCGGCCTACCTAAGCCTGGCGAAGGGCCTTCACGAGAGGAACGGGAGACTGGCTTCTACGACCTGCTCTACATCGCCGAGATGGGCGATGGCCGCACCGTGCGCGCCGCGATCAAGGGCGACATGGACCCGGGCTATGGGTCGACGTCCAAGATTCTCGGCGAGGCGGCCGTGTGCCTCGCTCGCGACGTCGACCGCGCCACCACCCCCGGCGGCTGCTGGACCCCGGCCTCGGCGATGGGCGCGGCGCTGATCCGCCGCCTGGAAGCCAACGCCGGCCTGACCTTCAACTTGGAAAACTGACCTGACGATGACCGAGCTTCTCGACCCGATAACGTTCCAGCGCGGCCCGGCGTGGAAGAACCGCCTGATGCTGGCGCCGCTGACCAATTGCCAGAGCCATCCGGATGGCAAGCTGTCCGACGAGGAGTTCCACTGGCTGACGATGCGGGCCGAGGGCGGCTTCGGCCTGGTGATGACCTGCGCCGCGCACGTGCAGCGCCGCGGCCAGGGCTTTCCCGGCCAGCTCGGCGTTTTCTCCGACGACCACCTGCCCGGCCTCACGCGGCTCGCGGCGGCGATCAAGGCCGAGGGGGCGGTGAGCTCGGTGCAACTGCACCACGCCGGCATCCGCAGCCCCGAGGCGCTGATCGGCGAGACGCCGGTGGGGCCAAGCGATGACGCCGAGACCGGCGCGCGGGCGCTCTCCACCGGCGAAGTCGAACAGCTGATCGAGGACTTCGTCGCCGCGGCGGTGCGGGCCGAGCGGGCCGGCTTCGACGGCGTCGAACTGCACGGCGCCCACGGCTACATCCTCTGCGCCTTCCAGAGCCCGGAAACCAACCGGCGCACCGACCGCTACGGCGGTTCGCCCGAAAACCGGGCGCGGATCGTGTTCGAAATCGTCAAGGGCGTGCGCGAGCGCACCCGGCCGGACTTCCAGTTGGGCCTTCGCCTGTCGCCGGAACGCTTCGGCCTTCGCTTCGCCGAGCAGCTGGCGCTGGCCGAGCGAGTGATGACCTGCGGCGACCTCGACTTCCTCGACATGTCGCTGTGGGATTGCTTCAAGGCGCCGGTGGAAGAGGCCCATGCGGAGAAGCCGCTGATCGACTGGTTCGCCGCCCTGCCGCGCGGCGAGACCCGCCTGGGGGCGGCCGGCAAGCTGACCAAGGGCGCCGACGTGCGCAGGCTCGTGGACGCCGGCGCCGATTTCGCCATCCTCGGCCGCGCCGCGGTGCTTCACCACGACTGGCCCAAGAAGTTCGCCGCCGATCCTGACTTCGTTCCGATCGGCCTGCCGGTCACGCGCGCCTACCTGAGATCCGAGGGGCTGTCGCCGGTGTTCGTGGAATATATGAACAACTGGAAGGGCTTCGTGGCTCAGGCGGAGCCGGCCGAGGCGGTGGCGTAGCACCCGTCTCCCCCTTGCGGGGCTGTTGCAAAACTCCCCTCCCCCCTGCGGGGAGGGGTCGG
>DATJRL010000024.1:0-5145 GCA_035504785.1 Caulobacteraceae bacterium | reverse complement strand
CGCCGCTGCTGGGGGACGGGCGCGCGAGCTGGAGGGTCGAGGCGCTCTAGATTCCTTCTCCCGCAAGGGGCCTGTTGCAAACTCCCCTCCCCCTTGCGGGGAGGGGTCGGGGGTGGGGGTGCTGGCACGACTGCCTGCCGTCCAAACCCAGAATTCTCAAGCCAAATCAAGGACGACCGAGCTGACACCCCCATCCCCAACCCTTCCCCGCAAGGGGGAAGGGAGCTTTCAGGGCGATCTCATCGAATTGCGCAACACGCCCTCAAGGGGGGAGGGTTAGGCGCTGCGTCCCCGCGCGGTAACCGGCCAGATGGCTTCCAGGGTGTCGCCGCGCACCACGTGGTAAGCGTCGTAGAGGTTGACCGTCGGGTCGCAGTGCGGGGCGGCGAGGGTGACCACCTCGCCCAGTTTCGGCGGCGCGACGCCGCGCGGGGGCACGACGGCGCCCTGCTCGTCGCCCATGAAGCGGTACTGACTGCCTTCGGGCGCGCCGGCGAGGATCGGCGGCGGGCCGGCCTCGGTGGCCATCGCCTTCAGGCCGGCGTCCACGGTCACCAGCATCGGGTGGTTGGCGCTGATCACCCGCGCGTCGATCATCAGCGACGTCTCGAACGGCTGCGGACCTTCCGAGCGCAGGGCGCAGACCTCGTACTGATGGTCCATGAAGATGTAGGAGCCGACCTGCAGTTCGGTGAACACGCCGAGCTCGGCGTCGATGGCGTGGGTGCCGGTGCCGCCGCCGGTGACGATCGGCGCGGGCAGTCCCACGGCCTTCAGCCTCTCCAGCGTCTCGGTGAGCTTGGCGGTCTTCTCGACCACCGCCGTGCGCCGATCGGCGTAGGCCTCGATGTGCTGCTCGGCGCCGCAGTAGAACTGCACCCCGCCGAACGCCAGCGCCTCATGGCCGGCCACCAGTTGGGCCAGCGCCACGGCGTCGGCCGGCGTCGCGCAGCCGGTGCGGCGCAGGCCCGGGTCGAGGTCGACCACGATCGTGAGCGTGGCGCCGGCCGCCCGGGCCGCCGCGCCGATGGCGGCCACCGCCGCGAGGTTGTCCGCCGACGACATCAGCGTCGGGTGCTCGGCGGCGAGCGCCACGAGCCGCGGCACCGCCGCTTCGCCCACTACCGGCGAGGTGATCAGGATGCCTTCGATGCCGCCCTCGGCCAGCGCCTCCGCCTCGCCCAGCTTGGCGCAGCAGACGCCGAGCGCGCCCGCCGCGATCTGCGCCTTGGCGATGTCGACGCTCTTGTGGGTCTTGGCGTGCGGCCGCAGCTTCAGGCCGCCCTTGGCCGCGAACGACGCCATCGCCGCAATGTTGCGCTCCAGCGCGTCCGCGTCGACCACCAGCGCCGGCGTGTTCAGCGCCCGCCGCGACCCCTGCCGGCCGATCAGGTGCGCGTGGAGGGTTTCGGCGTAGGTCGACATGAACACAGATCCCGCTCTTCCCCGCGAAGGCGGGGACCCAGGTGTTTTATCGAAAGGCGCCGCGCTGGCCAGAAAAAGCCTGGGCCCCCGCTGTCGCGGGGGAGAGCGGATACGAGTCTAGAGCGAAAACGCGAACAGTTCGCTCAGGTGGTCGTTGAGGAATTTGCCGCCGGGGTCGATACGCTTCCTCACCGCGCCGAACTTCGGAGCGTCCGGGTAGAGGCGCAGCACGTCCGCCGAGGTCAGGGTGTGACGCTTGGCCCAGTGCGGGCGCCCGCCGGCCGCCTGGAACACCTTCTCGACCCCCGCGAACGGCGTCTTCCAGTCCATCTTGGCGTACTGGTGGAAGCTGATCGAGACGCAAGCCGTCCCGCTCATCGGCGAGAGCCAGATGTCGTCGGCGGCGACCGTGCGGAACTCGAACGGGAAGATGATCGGCCAGCGCTTGTCGCGCACCAGGTTCATCGCTTCCTTCAGCGCCGCCGGCCCGTTCGCCGCTGGAATCTCGTACTCCATCTCCTCGAACTTCACGTTGCGCTCGGACGGGAAGATCCGCCCCGCCGGCCCGGCGCGCTCGGAGCCGCGGATGGCGCGGGTCAGCATCCGCTGCAGTGTCGGCGCGGTGCGCGGCCATACCGTCACGAGGTCGCAGACGGCCTGAAACACGGTGTCCTCGAACTCGCCCGGGTCGGGGCTGTCGCCTGCCTCCACCACGTCCAAGGTCTTCATGTTGACGTGCTCGGAGTAGGGGAAGTGGAAGAATTCGATGTGCCGGTGGCTGTCGGCCAGCTGGTCCCACTCGGCCAGCGCGCTGGCCAGCGACTGCCGCCACAGCGTCTCCTTCAGTCGATACGCCGGCAGCACCTTCAGTTTGATCCGGGTGACGACGCCCAGCATGCCCAGCGAGACGCGCGCGGCCTGGAAGAGGTCCGGCTCGCGCTCGCGGTCGCACTCGACCACGCTCCCATCGGCCAGCACCAGCCGAAAGCCCTCGGCGGCGGTCGCCAGCGAGCCCAGGGTGCGGCCGGTGCCATGGGTCGCGGTGGAGACCGCGCCGGCGATGGCCTGCTTGTTGATGTCGCCCTGGTTGATCAGCGAGAAGCCTAGCGCCCAGAGCGCGTCGGTGAGCTTGCCGATCGGCCAGCCGGCCGGGACCCAGACCGTCCGCCGGTCCTCCGCGACCTCCAGCGCGACTTCGAGGTCGAGCAGCGACAAGAGCAGGCCGTCGGTGGCGCAGATCGGCATGAACGAGTGGCCGGCGCCCGCGACCCTCACCTTGCGCGCCGCCGCCACCAGCCTTTGCAGCTCGGCCTCGGTGCGGGGTTTTTCGATCGCGCTCGCCTGCGCGACCACGCTGCCGGACCAGTTGCGCCACTCGGCCACGTGTTTCAGCTCCCGATCCTGCGTTTCCCGGCGCTTCATTGCAGAGAAGCGCCGCCGGAGGAACACCCTATCCCCGCTCATCCCGTTGCAATCCGGGACCCAGGCAGAAAGCGGGCGCCAAGGCGCTCTTGCCGGCCCGGTTGGCGTGTGCGGCAACGCCGCAAAGGATAACCGCGGAGGTCGCAGAGAAGCGCAGAGGACGCGGAGCCGCCCAGACCCTCTGCGAACTCAGCGCTTCTCAGCGAACTCGGCGGTTCCCCTTACAGACGCCTGCGGCGCCAACACTTGCTTTCGCCGGGATGCGCGGGTGGGTAAGGTAGCGGGAGCTAGTGGGGCGGCGGATGATCGAGTTTTTCTTCGACTGTTCGAGTCCGTGGACGTACCTCGCGTTTCACAACATCGAGCCGCTGGCGGCGGCGTTCGGCGCGGAGATCGCCTGGCGGCCGATCCTGGTCGGCGGGATCTTCAACACCATCAACCCCAGCGTCTACGAAGGCCGCGCCCACCCGGTGCCGGCCAAGGCGCGCTACTCGGGCAAGGACCTGCAGGACTGGGCGCGGCTCGCCGGACTGAAGATCAAGATGCCGCCCAGCGTATTCCCGGTGAACAGCGTCAAGGCCATGCGCATGTGCCTCGTGCTGGAGCCGCAGGGCCAGCTCGCGCCCTTCGCGCGGGCGGTGTTCGAGGCCTACTGGAGCCGCGACGAGGACATTTCGCGGGACGAGGTGCTGCTGGGCGTCTGCGCCGGGCTCGGCCTCGAGTTCGAGCCGCTGCTGGCCGCCCAGGCGGCCGATCCGGTGAAGGCGCAACTGCGCGCCAACACCGACGAGGTCATGGCCCGCGGCGGCTTCGGCTCGCCCACCATCTTCGTGGACAAGACAGACATGTACTTCGGCAACGACTGCCTGCCCCTGGTCCGCGCCGCGCTGGAGCGGGCGAGGGCTTGAACGCCGGCTCAGTTCTCGATCAGGGCGTTCGAGTTGATGTTGAAGCCGGCGAGCAGGACATGGTCGCCGTCGAGGCGATAGGTGAAGGTCTCCGACGCCGACCCCTTGTCGTAGGTGGCGGCGTAGCCCACCGTCACGAAGTGGCCGCCGGTGTTGTAATTCTCGTTCCAGCCCTGAAGCTTGCCGGTTTGGAAACCGCCGAGCTTGCGGTGGACCGCCGCCAGCAGCTTCACCAGCGAGTCCTCCGTGGACGCCTGCTTCATGTCCGCGCTGGCGCCCTGGTAGATCGCGTCGAACGAGCCCGCGTTGAGCTGCGCGTGGAAGGTGTCGATCGCGGCCTGGGTGGCGGGCAACTCCTTGTCCATCGAGCATCCCGCCAGGGCGATCGCCGCCGCCAATCCCGCCCAAGCGCGCATGTCCGCCCCCGACCAACTGGGGATTGAGGCTGGCACAAGCGCGCGCGAGGTCAAGATCGATCGCGCGGCGCATCCGACATCCGCGCTTGGCCGCGCCGGCGTCCGGGTCGTATGATTCCGAGATTGGATCGCCCTCTTTCGGGATTTTTCATGCCGGACACCCCCGCCCGCGGCGTGACGCGGGCCGTCTTCGAGATCACCGTCAATGGCGAGGCGCGACGGGTCGACGTCGACCTGCGCACCACCTTGCTCGACCTGCTGCGCGAGCACCTGGGCCTGATGGGGACCAAGAAGGGTTGCGATCACGGGCAGTGCGGCGCCTGCACGGTGCTGGCGAACGGGTTGCGGATCAATTCGTGCCTGTCGCTGGCGATCATGCACGAGGGCGATGCGGTGACGACCATCGAGGGCGTCGGCCTGCCTCCGAACCTGCACCCATTGCAGCGGGCGTTCCTCGAGCGCGACGCCTTCCAGTGCGGCTACTGCACGCCGGGACAGATCTGCTCGGCGCTGGGCATGCTGGGCGAAGTCGAGCGTGGCGAACCCAGTCAGGCGACGGAGGATCTGGCCGCCGAAGACGTCGTTCTGACGGACGCAGAAATCCGTGAACGGATGAGTGGCAACATCTGCCGCTGCTCGGCTTATCCGCAGATCCTCGAAGCCATCCGTGACGTTGCGGGGTCCGCGGCATGAGCCCCTTCACCTACGAGCGGGCCGAGGACGCCACGGGGGCGGCGAAGGCGGCGGCCGCCACGCCGGGGGCGAAGTTCCTGGCCGGCGGCACCAACCTCCTCGACCTGATGAAGTTGGAGATCGAACGACCCAGCCACCTGATCGACGTCGGGCGGCTGCCGCTGGCCGAGATCGCCGAGACGTCCGACGGCGGACTTCGCATCGGCGCGGTGGTCTCCAACACCGCCGCGGCGTCCGACCGGCGGGTGCGCGCCCGCTACCCGGTGCTGGCGCAGGCGCTG
>DATJRL010000023.1:0-34466 GCA_035504785.1 Caulobacteraceae bacterium | reverse complement strand
ACGGCGTTGGCCATGGCGCGGCTCCTGAGGTTGGCTTGCGGGTTCGTCTTGCCGCCGACATCGGCCGATCAGCTGGCCAGTTGTCAATCCGCCGCCCGTGTATAGGTTACCATCGATCACCGAGGGCGAACTCATATGGCTGACGACGCGAGAACCATCGAACCGGCGAAGGAACAGCTGGGCTTCGACCCGGCGGCGCTCAAGGCGAAGTACCTCGCCGAGCGCGACAGGCGTCTGCGTCGGGAAGGCAACGAGCAGTACGTCGAGATGAAGGGCCAGTTCGCCCACTATCTCGAAGACCCGTACGTTCCGCCCGGCTTCACCCGCGCCCCGCTGACCGACGAGGTCGAGGTGGTGGTCATCGGCGGCGGCTTCGGGGGGCTGCTGGCCGGCGCGCGGCTGCGCGAAGCCGGCGTGCAAGACATCCGGATGATCGAGAAGGGCGGCGACTTCGGCGGCACCTGGTATTGGAACCGTTACCCCGGCGCCGCGTGCGACATCGAGAGCTACATCTACCTGCCGCTGCTCGAGGAGATCGGCTACATGCCGGTCGAGAAGTACTCGCGCGCGCCGGAGATCCTGGCCCACAGCCGCGCGATCGGCGAGCACTTCGACCTCTACAGAAACGCCTGCTTCCAGACCGAAGTCACCGAGCTGCGCTGGGACGAGGCGGCGCAGCGCTGGACCATCAAGACCAACCGGGGCGACGCGATGAAGGCGCGCTTCGTGATCATGGCCAACGGCCCGCTGCACCGGCCGAAGCTGCCGGGCATCCCCGGCGTGGAGAGCTTCAAGCGCCACTCGTTCCACACCAGCCGCTGGGACTACGACTACACCGGCGGTACGTCGGACGGCGGGCTGGACAGGTTGAAGGACAAGGTGGTCGGCGTCATCGGCACCGGTGCCACGGCCGTGCAGTGCGTGCCCCATCTGGCAGCGGGCGCGAAGCAGCTCTACGTCTTCCAGCGCACGCCGTCGTCCATCGACGTGCGCGCCAACAAGCCGACCGATCCGGAATGGGCCGCGAGCCTCAAGCCCGGCTGGCAGCAGCATCGCATGGACAACTTCAACGCCCTGGTCTCCGGCGGCTTCGCCGACGAGGACCTGGTCAACGACGGCTGGACCGACATCATCGGCAACCTGCTGGTGCTGATGCGCAAAGGGCAGGGGACGGCGTCGCCGGAAGCGCTGGCCGAGACCATCCAGATCGCCGACTTCCAGAAGATGGAGCAGGTCCGCGCCCGCACCGACCAGGTGGTCAAGGACAAGGCGACCGCCGACGCGCTCAAGCCCTGGTACAACCAGTTCTGCAAGCGGCCCTGCTTCCACGACGAGTACTTGGACGCCTTCAACCGGCCGAACGTGACGTTGGTGGACACGGCGGGGCGCGGCGTCGAGCGGATCACCGAGACCGGCGTCGTGGCCAACGGCCGGGAGTACGAACTGGACTGCCTGATCTACGCCACCGGCTTCGAGGTCGGCACCAGCTACACGCGGCGCTCGGGCTACGAGGTCTACGGCAAGGGCGGCCTGGCGTTGACCGACAAGTGGCGGGACGGCGTCTCCACCCTGCACGGCATGCTCACCCGCGGCTTCCCCAACTGCTTCATCGTGCAGAACACGCAGTCCGGCTTCACCGCCAACTTCCCGCATATGCTCAACGAGCAGGCCAAGCACTTCGCCTACCTGGTTTCCGAGTGTCAGGCGCGGCAGGCGAAGGCGGTCGAGCCGTCCGAGCAGGCCGAGGCGGACTGGGTCCAGACGATCATCGACGCCGCCGTCCTGCGCCAGAAGTTCCAGGAAGAGTGCACCCCCGGCTACTACAACAACGAGGGCCAGCCCTCGCCGCTGGCCGTCCGCAACGGCTTCTACGGCAAGGGCCCCATCGCCTTCGTCCAACTCATCGAAGCCTGGCGCGCCGCCGGGACGCTGGAGGGGCTGGAGCTCAGCTGAGCGGGTGTGAACGGCATTGCCCCGTCACCCCGGCCGCAGCGCAGCGAAGAGCCGGGGCCGAACCATCCGGTTCCTAGACGACTTCCAGCTTGGTGACGGACCATCTGGCCCCGGATCGGCGCCGCCGATGGCGGCTTGTCCGGGGTGACGGAAGTGCGTGACGCCGCTTGATTTCAACGCGCTTGCTTGCTCACCAGATCAGGTGCAGCCGGTTCGTGTAGCGGATGTCGGTCGAGCCGACCGGCATGGTGACGAAATCGCCGTCCTGGCCCACCCGGATCGGGCCGTGGAAGATCTGCGGCGCGCGGCCGAGGAACGGGCCGTCGAGCGCCGTCGTCGGCAGCGGCGGGATGATGTGGTTGAACAGCAGATAGCGGACGCCGGCGCGCTGGGCGATGCCGGCCGCCGCCTCCGGCGTCGAGTGGTACGACAGGATGTCGTGCAGGATCGCGGCGGTGTTCCACTTGCCCGCCTTCAGCGCGGCCTCGCGCTGGTCCGCGACAAGGTTCGGCGCGAGGCCCTCGTGGGTCAGCACGTCGGCGCCGCGGGCGGCGGCCTCCAGACGCGGCGAAGGCGCGGTGTCGCCGCTCAACACCAGCCGCCGCCCCTTGTAGATGAAGAGGTAGCCGACCGCCGGCTCGACCGGTTCGTGGTCGACCGGGAAGGCGATCACCTGCAGGTCCGGCTCGTTCAGCACCAGGACGTTCGGGCCGGTCTTGCTGATCGCGAAGGGGTGGGCGACGCCGCCGAAGCCGTCCGGGGGCATCACCTTCGGGCCGTGGTGCGCGACGCGGTAGCCGCGATCCAGGCTGTAAGCGTCCAGGAAGCCGGCCACGACCTGGTCGACGCCTGTCGGCCCATAGATCGGCAGCGGCGTCTTGGCCGCGCCGCCGCCCCAGTGCTGCAGCATCAGCTCGCCGAGATCGCCGATATGGTCGGAGTGGAAGTGGGTGAGGAAGACGGCGCTGACGTCGGCCGGCGGCAAGCGCATCAGCGACAGGCGGCGGGTCGAGCCGGGCCCGGTGTCAACGATGAACAACTGATGGCCGGCGACCACGGCGACGCAGGGACCGGCGCGGGTGGGGTCCGGCATGGGCGATCCGGAGCCGCAGAGTCCCACGCTGAGCGCGTCGGGCATCACGGCGATGGGGTCTCCGGTCATGGCGCGCTCGTAGGCGTGCTTCATCAGCGCCACCGCGATGGGGCCGCGCATCAGCCAAGCGCCGCTGACAAGAACTGCGAGCGCGACCAGAATCCCGAGACCGACCCGCCACCCCTTGCCCATTGCGCCCTCCCGCTTGCGCGCCGCCGGAGCGGGGCGCATATGTCTAATACCACGTATTAAATTGCGCTGGGAGCCCCGATGATCGAGTACTTCCATCAGGTCGACGACCCCTACAGCTGCCTGCTGACCCAGGTGCTGCGGCCGCTGATCCGACGCTACGGGGCGGCCGTGAAACCGTGGCTGGTCCCGCCGCCGGACGACGCGGCCGCGCCGGAGCGCGAACGCCTGGTCGCCTACGCCCGGCGCGATGCGTCCCGCCTGGCGGCCGCCTATGGATTGTCGTTCCCGCGCGCCGCCGAGCCGGACGCCGAAGCCGTTGCGCTGGCGCAGCGGGTCCTCGCCGGATCGCTGGAGGCGCCGGATTTCGCCGAGCGGGCGGTCGAGGTGGGCCAGGCCCTGTGGCGTGGCGACATCGACCGGCTGCGCGGCTTGCCCGCGCTCCCGCCACACCAGGCCCAAATGCAGCTCGATCTGGGCGCCGCGCGGCGTCGCGAACTCGGCCATTACCTCGGCGCGATGCTGCATCACGACGGCCAGTGGTACTGGGGCGTCGACCGGCTGAATCATCTGGAAGGGGCTTTGTCGGGGCGGGACGCCACGCCCGGGGCGCCGCCGATCGCGCCTTATCGCCCCATGACGCTCGGTTCGAGGCCGCCTGGCCGGGCGCCGGGCATCGAGATGTGGTTCTCGTTTCGCAGCCCTTACTCGTGGATCGCGTTTCCGCGCGTCCGCCAGCTGGCCCGCCATTACGGCGCGCCGCTGATGCTGCGTCCGATCCTGCCGATGGTGATGCGCGGGCTTCCGGTGCCGCCGGTCAAGAGCTTCTACATCGTGCGCGACACCAAGCGCGAAGCCGACCGCGCCGGCCTGCCGTTCGGCCCGGTCTCGGACCCCGTCGGGCCCGGCGCCGAGCGGGCGCTGGCGGTGCTGCATCATGTGGCGCCGCTGGGGCTGGGCGAGGACTTCGCCGAGAGCGCGCTCCGAGCCGCCTGGGCCGAAGGTGTCGCGCTTGCCGATGACGCGGGGCTGATCGGCGCCGCCGCGCGGGCCGGCGTCAGCGAGGCGCAGGTGGCCGCGGCCTTGGCCGACGAGAGCTGGCGCGCCGCGGCCGAGGCCAATCGTGAGGCGCTGTTCGACGCCGGTCTCTGGGGCGCGCCCACCTACCGAATCGAAGGCGGCCCCGCCCACTGGGGACAGGACCGCCTCTGGACTCTGGAGGAGGATCTCGTGCGGGCGATGACCCGCGGCTAGCGCCTCGTCATGTGGTGTTGTTCGGCAGCAGACGCGGCGCGCCGAACGACTGGCCGATGCTCGCGAAAGCCGAATTCAGGTCGGTGATGCTGGGGTTGGCCGAAGACGTGCACCCGCCCGAGCCGCCCATGTCGTCCGCGTAGAAGAACGCGGCCTTGGAGGCCATCTCCTGCATGGCGGTGCAGGCTTGGAGGCCGCTGTCGGTGGTGCAGCTGCCCGAAGTCTCGGAGCCATAGGCCACGGTGTATACCCACGTGCCTGCCTTCGCGGCCGCCTGGGCCGCGGTCACCCCTTGCTGGCACTGGGCCGACGCCATGCTGGCGGTGATCTGGGATCCGCTCTTGGCGGTGGCGTCGCCGTCGCTGAGCAGGATGATCACCTTCTGATAGCCCGACGGGGCGTTGGCGACGAGGTTGGCCTGGGCGGCGCTGATAGCGCCGGCGTAGTAGGTGCCTTCGCCGCCGGGCGCCTGCATGCCCGGGCAACTGCCGCCGCTGCTGGTCTTCCCGGCGCCGATCCCGCGCACGATGTTGGAGCTGGTGTTCAGGTTCGAGCCCGAGCTGCTGGTCTTGAAGTTGTTGGACAGGGCCACGACCTGGTAGTTGTCGCCGGACGCGTACGGCACGATGCTCGGGTTCTTGCCGCTGCAGTTGTAATCGTCGGCCACGGTGGCGGTCGTCGGGCTGGGGAACGTCATCAGGCCCACCTCGGCGCCCTGGTAGGAAAGCTCCTTCATCAGCGTCGCCGCGCCTTGTTGGGCGCACGATTCCTGAGTCTGGCCCGACCCGCAGCTCGTGTCCGCGTCGTTCATCGACTCCGTGGTGTCGAGGACGATCTCCACGGCGACCTGCTTTGCCGGACCGCCCTGCACGCCGGCGGTGGACGTCGCACTGACCGGGATCGATGAAATGCCGAAGATCGAGGCGAACCACATCGGCACGCTCGCCTGTTCTTCGACCACGATGCCGTTGGCGTCGTCGTAGCCCGTGCCCATGGTGCAGGAGATGCCCGTCGAGGTGAAGCACTTCAGCTTGGGATAGCCGGAGACGAACGTGGCGGTGATGCCGGGCAGCACGTTCTGCTCGCCGGCGAGCGAGCTGTAGAGCGTCGCCGTCGAGACGGCCTTGCTCGTGCCGCTGCAGCAGTTGATCTCGCCCGCGCCTGCGAGCGCGGCGGCGTCGGCCGACGACTGCAGCTGCCGTTGCACCCAGGCGACGTGGCCCAGGTCGACGACGAAGCCGCTCATGCCGATCATTACGGTCATGAGCAACGCCACCGTGACGGCCGTCGCGCCGCGCTGAGCGCGCCACAAGCGACGTCCGAAACGGAACGCCAATGATCGAGCTTGTCTCATTCGACCATATCCGTGGTTGTTGAAGAGAGCTGGCAGCTCGGCGCGAAGTTCACACCCATGACGCTGAGACTGCAGGGATAAGTGCCGGTGACGCTCGCGGTGTCGCCGGCGTCGGCGGCCAGCGCGGTGGAGCACGTGGAGTCCGAAGTGCAGGCGGCGCCGTTCACCGAGTAGCTGAGCGTGATGCTCGATGCGGTGAGGTTCGCGGCGGAGTTCTGCGCAGCGGTCGTCGAGCTGCTCATCGGCGTCGTGCTCGTGCCGCTGATCGCAAAGTTGCGCGCGGCGACGCGGACGGCGTCGGTCAATTCCAGGTAATTGTTGAGCGTGAGACCGAACTGAATGATGGCCATCAGCATCACCAGCAGGATGGGCGCGATCAACCCGAACTCCACCGCGGCCGCACCGGATCGATCCTGAGCCAGGCCGCCGGAACGGCGCGTAAGCGCCCGCTGTCGCGACGCGATGTTCGACATTGTTGCAGCGCCCGCACCACTCAGATGCGTCGTAGTTTGATCGATCATGTCTAACATTTCGTGCACTTAGGTCCTGCGCCGGTTTGGGACTCGCCTGAGGGGCGAAGCAAAGGCGGCGCCGGGATCGGGCCGGTGTCCAATCGGGGATATGGATGGGAGGCGCAATGTGAGGCCGATGACGGATGCGGTGCTGATCGGATTGGCCCTGACCGCCGGTGCGCTGTTGCCCCTGCAGGCGCTGGTGAACGCGAGGCTCGGAGCGCAGCTTGCCGCCCCATTCTGGGCCGCCACGCTGCAGAACGTGCTGGGCGCCGCGGCGATGGGGTCCGTGGTCCTGGCGATGCGCGCGCCGGCGCCGACCGTCGCCCAACTGGCGGCCGCGCCAATCTGGAGCTGGGCCGGCGGAATTCTCGGCGCCGGTTACGTGCTGTTGGCGATGCTCACGACGCCGAAGCTCGGCGCCACCCGCGCGATGGTCGCCATCATCACCGGCCAGCTGGTCGCCGCGTTGCTGCTCGATCATTTCGGCGTGCTGCAGGCGCGCCGCGAGATCGACCTGAAGACCCTCGGGGGCCTCGTCCTGCTCGCGGCCGGCGCCTGGCTGATCCTCGGGCGGGAGTAGCGGCGCGGAGCCCGCGGCCCGAGGCGGACACGTTTCCTCCGTCGGATTTCCGCCTGGCCGGCGTGTAAGCTGCGCGAGCGGAGGGTGTGCGTCATGAGCCTCGATCAAGCGGCCATCGCGGCGAACCGGTTCGGGCTCGGCGCGCGGCCGGGCGAGTTGAAGACGATCGCCGGCGACCCGCGCGGCTGGTTGAAGGCCCAACTGCAGCCGGAGGCGAGCCCGCCGCCGCCGTTGCAAGCGCTGCCGACGACCGCCGCGGCGGCCGGCGAGTTCGTCAAATGGCTGGTTGCGCTGGGCCTGACCGGCAGGCAGGGCGACCTGGCCAAGCTATACCAGAACCGCGACCGGCCAGGCGATGCGTCCGGCGGCCAGATGGCGGCCGCGCCAACGGACGGCGGCGGCCAGCCGCTCAGCGTCGAGCAGTCGTACGTAAAGTACTTCAGCCCCGGGTACGCCGACGGCGTGGAGGCGCGGTTCCTTACCGCCACGACCAGCCAGCGTCCGTTCTTCGATCGCCTGTCGCGGTTCTGGGCCAACCACTTCACCATCTCCGCGGCCAAGCCGGAGATCATCGCGCTGGCGCCGCTGTTCGAGCGCGACGTGGTGCGCCCGCACGTCTGCGGACGTTTCGAGGACATGCTGCTGGCCTCCTGCCGCCACCCGGGCATGCTGATGTACCTCGACAATTATCTGTCGATCGGGCCGAACTCGCCGCTCGCCCACCACCCCGAGTACCTGCCGGCGTTCCTGCGCGATCGGATGAAGGGCCTGAACGAGAACCTGGGCCGCGAACTGCTGGAGCTGCACACGCTGGGCGTCCGCAGCGGCTACACGCAAGCCGATGTCACCACGCTGGCCAAGATCATCACCGGCTGGTCGATCTACGGCCCGGGCCAGACGCCGCCGAACGGCGATGTCTTCCACTACATCGACTTTGCGCACGAGCCGGGCCCGCAGACGCTGCTGGGAAAGACCTATCCGGCCGCGGGCGAGGCGCAGGGCCGTTCGGCGCTGAAGGACCTCGCCCACCACCCGGCCACGGCGACGCACCTGGCGACCAAGCTGGCGCGCCACTTCATCGCCGACGATCCGCCGCCCGCCGCCGTCGCGCGCATCGCGGCGGCTTACACCGCCTCGGGCGGCGATCTCGCGGCGACCGCGGCCGCGATCGTGGATTCGCCGGAAGCCTGGGCGGCGCCGAAGGTGAAGCTGAAGACGCCGGACGATTACCTCGTCTCCACAGTGCGCGCCCTGGACGGCCCGCCGCTGAAAGGCTTTCAGCTGATCGCGCTGCTCGACAGGATGGGCCAGCGCCCGTTCTGGGCGCCCGGCCCCGACGGCTGGCCCGACATCCAGGATGGCTGGATCGGCGCGGATGCGATCTGGAAGCGCCTGGAGTGGGCGAGCAGGCTCTCGCAAGACCGCGCCGCCGCCGACGTCGACCCGCTCACCATCGCGCAGTCGGCGCTTGGGCCGGAGCTGTCGCCGGCGACCGCATCGGCGATCCGCGCGGCCGACAGTCCTGCCCAGGGCCTGGCCCTGTTCCTCGTCTCTGCCGATTTCCAACGGAGGTGAGCGCCATGCTCGATCGCAGACAATGGCTTTTGGGCGCGGGCGCAGCCACGGGGCTCGCCGGCCTGCCCCGCATCGCCTTCGCCGCCGCCGAGACGGATCGACGCCTGGTCGTGGTCATGCTGCGCGGCGCCATGGACGGCCTGTCGGCGGCGCCGCCGTTCGGCGACCCGGATTACGAGAGCGCCCGCACCGGCCTCGCCATCGCCCGTCCGGGCGCGGCGGGCGGCGCGCTGCCCCTCGATGCGACCTTTGGACTCAATCCGGCCCTCGAGCGCGTCGCCGCCCGCTACGCGGCCAAGGAGGTCATCGTCTTCCACGCCATCGCTTCACCGTATCGCGATCGCTCGCACTTCGACGGCCAGAACCTGCTGGAGAACGGCTCGACCACGCCTTACGGGCTGGCCGACGGCTGGCTCAACCGCGCGCTGGCCGGCCTGCCGGGTTCGTCCGTGGCTGGACGGCCGGAGCTGGGAATCGCGCTCGCGCCGGCCATGCCCCTGATGCTGCGCGGGCCGGCCCCGGTGACGTCGTGGTCGCCCTCCGTCCTGCCTGGCCCCAGCGCCGACTTCGTCGCCCGCGCGAGCCGGCTCTACGCCGCCACCGATCCCAGGCTGGCGGGCGCGCTCAGCGCGGCGGCGGAAGCCAATGGCGCGGCCGGCGGCATGGGCGCGCCCGGCGCGGGCGGGGACGCCTTCGTCACCCTGATGAGCGCGGCGGCCAAGTTCCTGTCGGCGCCGAACGGCCCCTGCGTCGCGATGGTCGACTCGACCGGCTGGGACACCCACGCCAACCAGGTCGGTCCCTACAACGTTCTGACGCGCAACCTCATGGCGCTCGACCAGGGCCTCGACGCGCTGGCGGTCGGCCTTGGCCCGTTGTGGTCACGAACGGCCGTGCTGGTGATGAGCGAGTTCGGTCGCACCGTGGCGATGAACGGCACCGCCGGCAGCGACCACGGGACGGCCAGCGCGGCCTTCCTGCTGGGCGGCGCGGTGGCGGGCGGACGGGTTCTGGCGGACTGGCCGGGTCTCAAGCCGGCGAACCTCTTCGCCGGCCGCGACCTCAGGCCCACGTCCGATCTCCGCTCGGCGATGAAGGCGGCGCTGCGCGATCACCTGGGCGCCGATCCGGCCCACATCGACCGCGTCGTCTTCCCCGGCAGCGGTGAAGCCAAGTCCTTCGACGGCCTCTTCCGGCAAGCCTGACGTGGCCGGCCCAAACCGGGTCTTGGCCGGCTCCGCGGCCTTGGCTGCGTCCAGCGCCCGAGAGAGCTTGCGGGCTTCGGCTTCCGTCGGCTCCCGTTCCCTAGCGGCCGACCCTCGGAATGGTACTTAGGGAGGAGACACGAGTTTCGCGCGCCGCCCGACATGCCTAACCATGAACGGATGGCTTCGGGAGGCGACGACATGCGGCGACTTGGCGCACTTTCGGCGCACCGGCGGCGGCTCGGGGCGCCGGTCGCAACGCCGGGCCTCGCGTCGGACCGCGGTTGATGGATCACGTCAGCCTGCTGCAAACCGCGGTGATCGGCGTCGGCGGCTTGTTCGCGCCGGGATGCGCCGTCGCCTCGATCGTCGTCCTGCTTGGCGATCGGCGACGGCGACCGTTGGTGGCCCTGCACGGTCACAGCCTCGAGGCGGGTCGAACCCAGGCGGCGGGCTTCCGCTCGACGTTGGAGACCCCCGTCGCGGTGACTCGCTCGACCGCGCGTCCGACGTCCCGCTGACGGTTGAACATCTGCTCCCGGAGGCCGATTAAGCCGGACGTTGGCCTGGCGAACGGGCTGGCGAGGTCGTAGTCGCTGAGTTGGGCGAGCCGGGCGGCGAGCGCCTCTTGCGGACGCCGGTCCAGGCGCGCGCCCCGGCGTCCACGTTTCAGAGGCTCGGGCGCTGGTGGCCCCACGTGCTCGGCTTGTCGTGGCGGCTCACCCGCCAGGTCGCGTCGTCCACCTCGATCGCGCCCTGCCCGAACTCCACCTCGAAACCGGCTGGCGTGCGCGAGTAGAACGAGACCATCCGGTCGTTGGTGTGCTGGCCGAGGCTGGCGGTGATGGGCGTCTGGGCGGCCGTGGCGCGCTCGAGGGCGAAGCCAACCGCGTCCAGGGTGGGGACCTGGACCATGAAGTGGTGCAGGCGCTTCGGCATCGGGATCGGAATCAGCGCCAGGGAGTGGTGGCGCGGATTGCAGTGGAAGAACTCCATCTCGAAGCTGGACTGCGGCCCCATGCGCATCCTGATGATATCCGACAGCCGAAAGCCCAGGATGTCCTGGTAGAAGCGCCGCGCCGCCGCCACGTCCTTGGTGGAAAGCACCACGTGGCCGAGGCCCTGGTCGCCGGTCACGAACGAAGGGACCCCGGCGGGCGAATCGAAGGGCGTCTCGCTCCGCAACGTCGGCCCGTAAAAAACCTCGATCGCCAGACCATCCGGGTCCCGACAGGTGATCAAGCCCAGCACCCCTCGCTCGGCGATGAGCTCCGGATCGCCGTTGCCGGCCGCAACCCCGCCCTCGGAGAGGCGGTTGCGGACCGCCTCAAGCTCCGCGGGCCCTGCGACCTCGAAGCCGACGTAGGCAAGGTCGTCGGCGTCGCCCGGTTCGACCGCGATCCGCCACGCCAGGTCGTCGAGCCGGTATCGGCGGGCGTCTCCGGCCGGCTCCCCGGGCATCAGCCCGAGAACGCCGGTGGCGAAGGCGTCCCAGGCGCCTGCGTCCTTGACCTTGAATCCGAGATAGCCAAGCGATCCGATGCTCATGGGGTCCTCGTCTTGGCGGGGTCCGAGCCCGCTCCGTATTTGGCCGCCAGCTTGGCGCCAGCCGACACCCGCCCGATGCCGCGGACGGCGATCCCGGCGTCCAGGCTCAGCACCCCGCCCGTGGCCGGCCGGCTGTCGCGCCGCGACGCCAGGAAGACGTAGCCGCCGGCATAGTCGGCTGTGGCGGGAACGCGAGCCAGCGGGATGTTGGGCCCGGCGACGGCGGAAAGATTGACGCTGCCGATGGAGCGGTCCGCCATCCCGAGCGCGCTAGGACCCCTGAGATCGGTGTCGATCGGGCCGGGCGCGACGCCATTCACCCGCACCGCCGGCGCCAGCTCGTAGGCCAACTGGCGGATGAGCCCTACGACCGCATGCTTGGACGCGGTGTAGAGCGGCCCTCCGCCCGCGGGGTCGAACCCGGCGTTGGAGACGGTGAAGATCAGGGCGCCGGAAGATCGGACCAGAGCGGGCAGCGCCGCTTTGGCGAGGTTGAGGCAGCCCTTGACGTTAACGTCGAAGATCTCGTCGAAGGCGCCGTCGATCTTCTCGGCCGGCAGGGCGTCGAGCGAGACCGAGTAGTCCCAGATGCCGGCGTTGCCGATCGCGCAATCCAGCTTGCCGAACCTGGCCAGGCAGGCCTCGATGGCGCGCTGGTTGTCGGCGATGTCGCGGACGTCGCCGCCGAAGACCGCCAGACGGTCGCGTGCAGCGGCCGCCAGATCCGCCAGGCGATCCGGCGTGCGGTCCAGGACGGCGAGCCTCGCGCCCTCCTCCAGGAATCGATCGACGATCGCCCGGCCGAGGCCCGACGCGCCGCCGGTGACCAACACCACTTCGTCGTTGAGCGCGCCCATCCCGCCCTCGCCCTAGAACAGGGTGCTCATGTTGGTGGTGGGGATCACGGTCTGGTCGAGGAAGATGTGGCGCTTCGCCAGCCGAAACCCGTCCCGGGCGCGCCGCAGCACGTCGAGCCGCCGCCCCACCCAGCCCCCGACCTCCGAGTTGAGGCGCGTGCGGTAGAGGTGGAAACAGACCTCGATCGTGATTTCGTCGCCCTGAGCGCCCGCCTCGACGCCCAAGACGCGTACGTTGGAGACGAAATGGCGCGAACGGGAAGGGGGGTCTTCCGACCAGGCCGAACCCGCCTCGAGCTTCTTGACCCGCATCTCCAGCAGCGCGCGGTCGTCGTCGAAATAGGCCATGCCGCCCGGCTTGGTGAACTCCAGGTCGAGGTCGCTGAGCGTCACCGTGCGCCGGATCGGCATCCAGTAATGGATGTCGTCGGCCAGCAGCCCCAACCACTCGCGGTAGCGCCGCGCATCCAGCAAGGCCGCCTCGGCGTAGAGGAACTGCTCTATCTCGTATTGCAGCAGAACCTGTGCGGAGAGCCCGGCGCCCACCCGCGGCTTATCGCTCGGCCTGCTCTCAGCCACGGCGTCCATCAGACCACCCCCGTCGGAACCGGCGAGCGGGTCGCCTCGAGCTCCGCCCAGTCGCGCGCCGCCATCCACTCCGTCCACGAGCGATAGAACCACCGCTGGGCGTGCTCGCCGACGTAGCCCTCGACGGACGTCTGGCCGTTCTCCCCCACCAGCACCTCGTCGCGACCCAGTCCCATCAGCAAAGCCGCTCCGACCTTGCGGCTGGAGAAGCCGGCCGCGGCGCGCGTGCTCTGGCTCCAGTTCTCGCCGTCATCCTGCTCCAGGAGGCCCGCGGGGCCGAAAACGTGATTGGCCTGCGAAATCATGCGCCGGCGGAGTGGGGCCGGCGCGTCCCTCGGTACGAGCGTGAACCACCACAGCTCGGTCTTCGAGGGCCCGCGCGGGAGACGCAGACACATCTGCAGCCCGCTCATCGTGATCCAGAGGTTGGGGAAGAGGTTCGGGTGACCCATGCTGCGCACGCCCTCCGGCCCCATGAGCGCCTTGGCTCTTCGCAGGCGAACCCGCGGCGTATTGGGCGGCGCGGCCCGCGAAGCGGCCTCCCGCTCCTCGTCGGACATCGCGTCGATCTTGGCCTGCGTCTCCTTCGACAGGCCCGGCCCTCCGATCGCCTGTCCATAGTCCCCGAGCATCACCATCTGGTTGTTGGGGTGCAGGATGGCGGCGACGTCGAGGAAGCCTGCGCTGTTGGCCGAGGCGTGGCTGTAGGGCACGTGGTACCAGTCGAAGAGATTATCGACGGCGATCTTCCAGTTGCAGTCCATGACGTTCTTCTGGATGCCGTCCACCACCTCGATGTCGCCATTCGCGCAGACCATGCCGAGGCCGGTGCGGCCGACATCGCCCAGGTAGTCGTGCAGCGCCGGCGCGTCGCTGGCCATCGTGGCGAAATGGAAGCCGAGGTAGCTCTCGACCTTCGCCGCCTTCACCAACCCGAGCCGGCTCTTGTCGAGATCGCCGCGATAGTAGGTCGACTGGCCGGGGACGCCGATCAGCCGTCCATCGAGTCCGTAGTTCCAGCCGTGATAGCTGCACACGAACGATTTGGCGCGCCCCTGCTCGGCGCGGCAGAGCGCGTTGCCGCGGTGGCGGCAGGTGTTGAGGAGGACGTTGATCTGGCCGTTTTCGTCACGGACGCAGATGACCTGGTCCTCGCCGATGTAATTGATGAAATAGTCGCCGGCGTTCGGCAGCTGGGACTCGTGGCACATGAAGTTCCAGCCGCGCGCGAAAATCCGTTCCAGCTCCAATTGATAAAGCGCCGCGTCGGAGTGGACGCGGCGATCGAGCCAGCCGCTCTCGGCGTCGAACAGCGCCCGGATCTCGCCCGCGTCCCATTGCGCTGCGATCGGCAGCGTTCCGTCCGCCATGCCATCCTCCCAAGATCGACCGAGCGTCTCGTCGCTGGCGGCGAGCTTAATGCAGCATCGCCGGACTGGAGAGTGCCGATCGTTCGGCGGAATCGGTATTCGGTCCGGGGCCCTCCGGCGGCGCTCGGGCCTAGACGTCGAGCGCGTAGCCGGCGGAGCGGACGGTGCGGATGGGGTCCTGGGTCTCTCCGATCGACAGGGCGCGTCGCAGGCGGCCGATATGCACGTCGACGGTGCGGGTCTCCACGTAGACGTCCGAGCCCCAGACGGCGTTGAGCAGCTGTTCGCGGGAGAAGACGCGGCCCGGGTGCTGCATGAAGTAGTCGAGCAGCCGGAACTCGGTCGGGCCCAGGTGGACGTCGCGACCGCCGCGCTTCACGCGATGGGCCGAGCGGTCGATGACGATGTCGCCGTGGCGAACGCGGTCCTCGGCGAGACCGGGCCGGATGCGCCGCAGCACGGCGCGAACCCGCGCGCACAGCTCGGTCATCAGGAAGGGCTTGACGATGTAGTCGTCCGCGCCGGTGTCCAGGCCGCGCACGCGGTCGGTCTCCTCGGCACGGGCGGTGAGCATGATGATCGGCAGGTTGCGGGTGCTGGAGCGCTGGCGCAGCCGCCGGCAGACCTCGATGCCGGAGACGGTCGGCAGCATCCAGTCGAGGATCACCAGGTCTGGCTGCCGCTCGTCGATGCGGATCAGCGCCTCTTCGCCATCGGCGCAGAGATCGACGCGATAGCCCTCCTTGTCGAGATTGTAGTGGAGGAGCGTGGCGAGCGCTTCCTCATCCTCGACCACCAGAATGTGCGGCTGGACCGATGTCACCGAACCCGATGCCCCTTTCTCTGCCTGTTCCTAGCGCTCTAGGGGATCGAGCTTGGGACGCTGGTCCTGCAGTTGCTCGCCGGTGACCTCGTAGTGGATGATCTCCGCGATGTTGGTGGCGTGATCGCCGATCCGCTCGAGGTTCTTGGCGACGAACAGCAGATGCGCGCAGGAGGTGATCATCCGGGGATCGGCCATCATGTAGGTCAGCAGCTCCCGAAAGGTGGAGTCGTAGTGCTCGTCGATCTCCTGGTCCCGCCGCCAGACCGCCTGAGCGCGCTCGTCGTCGCGCGCAGCGTAGGCGTCGAGCACGTCCTTCAGTCGTGACGCCACCAGTTCGCCCATCCGCTCGATGGAGCGGGTGAGGGGCGTGTTCGGGTCGGCCTCGGCGATCACCAGAGCGCGCTTGGCGATGTTCTTCGCCAGGTCGCCGCAGCGCTCGAGGTTCATGCTGATCTTGAGCGACGACAGCGTCCGGCGCAGGTCGTCGGCCACGGGCTGGCGCAGCGCGATCAACCGCACGGCCCGACGCTCGATGTCGACTTCGATCTCGTCCAGGCGCGCGTCGCGGCCGATCACCGCCTGGGCCAGCGCCACGTCGCGGCGGCCGATAGCTCGGATCGCGTCGACCACCTCCGCCTCGGCCAGGCCGCCCATGCGCGACAACTCGGCGGTGAGCGAGTCCAACTCCTCGTCGTAAGCGCGGATCGTGTGTTCGCCGCGCGAAGTCTCTTCTGTCGGCATGCCGGCCTCCTACCCGAAACGGCCCGTGATGTAGTCGCTGGCCCGCTTGGTGGCCGGGCGCGTGAACATGGTCGCCGTCTCGCCGAACTCCACCAGCTCGCCGAGGTACATGAAGCCCGTGTAGTCGCTCACCCGCGCCGCCTGTCCCAGATTGTGGGTGACGATGACGATCGTGTAGTCGGTCTTCAGCTGCGTCACCGTCTCCTCGAGCTTGGCGCTGGAGATCGGGTCGAGGGCCGAGGTCGGCTCGTCGAGCAGCAACACCTCGGGCTTCACCGCGATGCCGCGCGCCACGCACAGCCGCTGCTGTTGGCCGCCGGAGAGGCTGAGGCCCGACGCGTGAATCTTGTCCTCCACCTCGTCCCAAAGCGCCGCGCGGCGCAGGGACTCTTCGACGCGGTGGTCCATCTCGCCTTTGGACAGCGTCTCGTAGAGGCGAACGCCGAAGGCCACGTTGTCGTAGATCGACATCGGGAACGGGGTGGGCTTTTGGAACACCATGCCGATGCGCGCGCGCAGCATGGAGAGGTTGACGCCGGGGCGCAGGATGTCCTCGCCGTCGAGCAGGATCTTTCCCGTCGCCCGCTGCCCCGGATAGAGCGCGTACATCCGGTTGAGCGTTCGCAGCAAAGTGGACTTGCCACAGCCCGACGGGCCGATCAGGGCCGTCACGGATTTCTCCGCGAACGGGATCGAGACCCCCTTCAGCGCGTGGTTCTTGCCGTAATAGAAGTCGAGCTCTTGGGCTTCGAGCTTCGTCGGCGCGTCGATGCGGGCGACGGATACGTCAAAGGTCTCGGGCGCGAGGGTATTCATCGACTCTTCTGCTCCCGGGTGAGGACGCGGGCGATGATGATCACGCCCAGCACCGAGACCGAGACGATCAGGGCCGCCGCCCAGGCCAGCCGCTCCAGGTCATCGTAGGCGGAGAGGGCGTCGTTGAACATGACGACCGGCAGGTTGGCCATCTCGTGCGTCATGTCGAAACTGCGGAACTGGTTGTTCAGCGCCGTGAACAGCAGCGGCGCGGTTTCGCCGCTGATGCGCGCGAACGCAAGCAAGGCGCCCGTCAGGATGCCGCTGCCGCCCGCCCGCCAGAGGATGGCGCGGATCACCGTCCACAGCGGCGTGCCGAGCGCGGCGCCCGACTCGCGCAGGGACGTCGGCTGCAGGCGCAGGACGTCCTCGGTGGTGCGGGCGATCACCGGGATGGCGATGAGCGAGAGCGCCAGACTCCCGGCGATGCCGGAGAAGTGGTGAATCAGGTGCGCCACCAGCAGGTACCAGATGAACAGGCCCACGAGGATCGAGGGCGCGGACAACAGCACGTCGTTGATGAACCTCACGGCGCTGCCGTAGCGCCCGTCGCCAGCGTACTCGGCGAGCCAGGTGCCGGCGAGGATGCCGATGAACAAGGCGATCGCCATCGCCAGCCCGCATAGCAGGATCGAGCCGATGATGGCGTTCAGCAGCCCGCCGCGGGAGCCGGAAGCGGGGGTGTCCATGGTGAAGGTGTCGAGCGATATGCCGCCAATGCCTTTCTGAATCAGGGTCCAGAGCACTGCGGCCAGGAAGGCCAGGGCGATCGCGGTGACGAAATAGCAGAAGCCGACGAAGACGCCGTTCGAAAGTCGGCGGCTGGCGACGCGAGCGGCGGAGACGGTCATGCGACGACGCTCTCTTGCCCACGTCCGAGCATCATGCGGGCCATCGCCAGCACCGCGAAGGTGATGACGAAGAGGATGAGACCCGACGCGAGCAGCGCGGCGGTGTGCATGGGCGTGGTGGCTTCCGCAAACTCGTTGGCGATGGTGGAGGCGATGGTTGCGCCGGAATCGAAGAGGCTCTTCGGAAAGTTGTGCGCATTGCCGATGATGAAGGTCACCGCCATCGTCTCGCCGAGCGCGCGGCCCAGCCCGAGCATCACCGCGCCGATCGCGCCGCGTCGGACGTAGGGCAGGGTGACCGTCATCACGACCTCGCCGGTCGTGGCGCCGAGGCCGTAGGCGCTCTCGCGCACCTGAGGCGGGACCGTGAGCAGCAGCTCGCGCAGGGTGGCGGCGATGAACGGCAACACCATCATGGCGACGATGATCGACGCCGCGAGAATGCCGGTGCCGTTGGGCACGCCCTGCGTGAGCTTGTCCCAGATGGAACCGGGCGGCGCGGCGTTCATCAGCGGCATCTCCACGATGTGCGCGAAGACGGGGCCGAACACGAACAGGCCCCACATGCCGTAGACGATCGAGGGGATGCCGGCGAGAAGCTCGATGGCGGTCCCGATCGGCCGCCGCAAGATCGGGGGGCACAGCTCGACCAGGAAGAAGGCCACGCCAAAGGCGATCGGCACCGCCAGCAATAGCGCGAGCATCGCGACCACGATCGTGTCGACGATCAGCGCGGCGACGCCGAACACCCCCTGGACCGGGTCCCAGGTCGAGGTGATGAAGAAGGACAGCCCGAACTTCGAGAAGGCCGGCCATCCGCCGATCACGAGCGAGACCAGAATCCCGCCCAGCGTCACCAGCAGCATGGTCGCGGCGCTGAAGCACAGGTACTCGAACAGCTTTTCGAGCCCCGCGCCCCGAGGGGAGGAGCGCGTGACGACGCCGGGGCGACGGGTCTCGGCGGCTTCTGTCATTGCGGGTTGCCGGGCGTACTCTTTTGCGAGGTTGGTCGGCGAGCCCTCGCGAGAGAAGCGCGCCGACCGTCGAGAGGGATCAGTGATAGACCGGCTTGCCGTCCGGTCCGAGGATCGTATTCCAGGACTTGCGGATCAACGCCTTAACCGAGTCCGGCAGGGGCACGTAGTCGAGCGACACGGCCTCCGGGTTGCCGTTCTTGTAGGCCCAATCGAAGAAAGCCAGCACGTTGTGCGCCGCGGCGGCGTTGGTCTGGTGCTTGTGCATCAGGATGAACGTCGCGCCGGTGATCGGCCAGGAGTTGGCGCCCGGCTGGTTCAGCAGCAGCAGGTAGAAGCCGGGCGCGCTGGTCCATTGGGCGCCGGCGGCCGCGGCGGCGAAGTTGGCGGCGGTCGGCGTGACCCAATGCCGATCCCTGTTCTGCATCAGCGCGTAGGTCATGTGGTTCTGTTTGGCGTAGGCGTATTCGACATAGCCGATCGCGCCCTCGGTCTGGCGGGTCAGCGCGGCCACGCCGTCATTGCCCTTGCCGCCGATGCCGGTCGGCCAGTTCGGCGAGTCGCTGGCGCCGACGTCCTTCGCCCAGCTCGGCCCCATGATCGTGAGGTAGCTCGTGAACAGGAACGAGGTGCCCGACCCGTCGGAGCGGTGAACGACCGTGATCTTTTCGTGCGGCAGCTTGAGGCCGGGGTTGAGCCCCGTCAGGTGCGGATCGTCCCAGTAGACGATCAGGCCGCGATATATGTCGGAGAGAATCGGGCCGGTCATCTTGATTCCGCCCGGCTGTATTCCCGGCAGATTGACCACGGGCACGACGCCGCCGATCACGGTCGGAAACTGCTGCAGCCCGTTGGCGGCGAGCACGTCCGGAGTCAGCGGCTTGTCAGAGGCGCCGAAATCGACGGTGCTGGCCTCGATCTGCTTGATCCCGCCGCCCGACCCGATCGGCTGGTAATTCAGCTGGTTGCCGGTCTGGGCCTTATAGGTTTCAGCCCACTTTTGGTACACCGGCGCCGGGAAGGTGGCCCCCGCCCCGGAGATGTCGGCGGCCAGCGCGCCCGTGCATACGGCCGCCGCCGCGATACCGGCGAATCCAGCCGCGAGTTTCTTCAACATGCTCTTCTCCCGAATGGAGCGAGCCCCGTTCCATGCCGCTCCCGGGACGTCCTCTAGCCGTGGTGGTTATCGGTTTTGTGACACGAGCCGGCGCGTTACCGTCATTCAAGCGTCACAATACTGTCCCCTGACCGTTACACGTCGGCGCTAATGGGCTCGGCATCGGACTCGCCCAGCCGGCGCGGCCGCGTCGGGGCGGCGAGTCGAATACGAGGGGACTCCAACTCATGACCATAAGAACCTCGCTGTTCGGCGGGGCCGCGCTTGGCGCATTGCTCGCCTTAGCGCTGACGCCGGCCGCCAACGCGGCCGCGCACCACAAGAAGCACCACGTCGCGCCGCCGCCGGTCGACGACGGTCTGAGGAGCGAAGTCGAAACTCTGAAGGCGCAGGTGGACGCCCTTCAGGCCCGCGAAGACCAGGAGGCCGCGGCGCGTCAGCAAACGCAGGAACAGGTCCAGGCGCTGCAGGGTCAACTGGCGCAGGCGGACGCCCGCGCCGAGCGCGCCGAGCAGCAGGTTCAGGCCCAGATCGAGACCATCCCCGGCGCGGTCAGCGAGCAGGTCGCCGCGAAGCTGCCGAAGCCCGGCAACGTCAAGGTGACGCTGGGCGGGTTCTCGGCCCTCGAAACGGTTTACAGGAGCCGCAACGACGTCGCCGACATCGGGTCGAACTACTCCAAGATCCCCTACCTCAGCTCGACGTCCGCGCACGAGGACGAGCTGCGGTTCACCGCCCGCCAGAGCCGCATCTCGGTGCTGGTCCAGGGCGACGTGGACCCGGACACCCACGCCGCCTTCTACGGCGAGTTCGACTTCCTTGGCGCGGGCCAGACGGCGAACTCCAACGAGAGCAACTCATACCAGCCGCGGATCCGGCATATGTACGGAACGGTGGACTGGGACGCCTTAGGCTTCCACGTGCTCGCCGGGCAGACCTGGTCGCTCGTCACGATGAACGGCAAGGGCATCTCGCCTCGAAGCGAGATCATACCGCCGACCATCGAGGCGCAGTACGTCGCCGGCTTCGTCTGGGCGCGCCAGCCTCAGCTCAGGTTCGTGAAGGACTTCGACGACAAGCAGGTCTGGGCCGCGGTCTCCTTCGAGAACCCGCAGACCACCGTCGCGACCAGCGCTGAAGGCGGGACCTCCCTGCTGGCGACCGGCGTGTCGGCCAACGTCAACAACGCCGGCATCTCCCTGCTCAACAACCAGGTGAGCTACTCGGAGAACCACTATCCCGACATCGTCGGCAAGCTCGCCTTCGAGCCGCTGATCGGGGGGGCACAGCCGTTGCACCTCGAGGTGTTCGGTCTCTGGCGCGACTACTATGACCGGGTCACCTACACCTCGGCCAACACCGTCGGCGTCGCCATCACCGGCAACTGCCTCTCCGGCGGGGCCAACGCCACCTGCAAGAACATCGATACGAGCGGCGGCGGCGTCGGCGGCGGCGTCACCTGGACCGTCGTGCCGCATCTTCTCGACGTGCAAGGCTCCGTGCTCACGGGCAAGGGCCTCGGCCGCTACGGGAGCGGCCAACTGCCCGACACGCTCGAGTCGGCGAACGGCTCTCTGCAGCCAATCGGCGAGACCATGTGGCTGGTCGGCGGCACCCTGCATGCGACGCCGACGCTGGATCTCTACGCCTTCTATGGTGACGAGCGCCAGAACAGCACCGGCGTCGAAAAGATCGGCTCGCAGGTCTTCGGCTACGGGTATGCGAACGCCGTCCTGGGCGCGGGCTGCGATATCGAAGGCGGGTCCTGCGCCACGCTCGACACCCAGCAGATCGACCAGATTACCGGCGGCCTGTGGGACAAGGTCTACACCGGCAAGTTCGGTTCCGTGCGGGTTGGGCTGCAGTATTCTCACACGGATCTGACCGCCTTCCCGGGCTACACGGCCTCGAACCTGTTGCTCGCGACGAAGCCGAAGACCAACGACGACATGTTCTTCACCAGCTTCCGGTACTACCCGGGCTTCTGACGCCCCCCCGCGCGGCAGACCGAATCGAACCCTTCCCCTCTGGGGAACGCGCCCGAACCTCGCGGAGCGAGGGAGCGGCCGATGGGGGACGTCCCCGGGTCCGTGAGTGACTTCCCCCATCGGCGACGCGTGCTTCGCGCGGCGCGCCGCTTTCCCGGAAGGGGAAGGGTCGGGCGGTTCGGTTTGATCCCGAGGCGCATCTAGACGGGGTGCGTCTCTGCCCCGCAACTGGACGGCGCGGCGCGGCCGGGGTTGAAGGAGCCATGACCGCCATCGCCCTTCGCCGTGACGACGCGCGCCTGGCGCTGGCCGGACTGGTGTTCGGAGCCCTGGTCATCGGGACGACGCCGATCCTGGTCCGTCTGGCGGCGTGCGGTCCGGCGGCCGCCGGGTTTTGGCGGCTGACGTTCGCGGCGCCGCTGCTGGCGATGCTCGCGGGAGTGCGAACCGGTGGGTTAGGGACGCCGAGCCGCGCCATGGTGCTGGCCGGGATCTTCTTCGCCCTCGACCTCGGCTGCTGGCACTACGGCATACGCTACACCAGCGTCGCCAACGCCACCGTGCTTCCCAACCTGACCCCGATCGTCGTCACCCTGGTCGGATGGTTCGCGTTCAAGGAACGACCGCGGCCGCTGTTCGTCGTCGGCATGGCGGGGGCTATCGCGGGAGCGGTGGCGATGGCCGAGGCCGCCGCGCCCTCCCGGCCTGGACCGCTGCCGCACGTCGGCGACCTGCTCTCCGCGGCCACCGCGCTCTGGTACGCCTTCTATTTCCTGGCCATCCGCAGCGCGCGGCAGACGCACGCGACGATGACGGTGATGTTGTGGTCGGCCCTGGTCGGGGCGCCGCTGTTGATGGCGACAGCGCTGGCGATGCACGAGGCGATCCTCCCGGCCACCGCGCTCGGGTGGGCCGCCGTGGCGGGTCTCGGGCTGGCGCATGTCTTCGGTCAGGGCTCGATCGCCTGGGCGCTCGGCCGGCTGCCGGCGTCGACCGCCGCGGTGACGGTGCTGGTGCAGCCGGTCGCCGCGGCGCTGCTGGCTTACCTTATGTTCGGCGAAACCCTGACTTGGCTGCAGACTGTCGGGGCGGGCGTTGCGCTGGCGGGGATCGTCGTCGCTCAGCGCGGACAATCCCTGCCGCCGAACTCGCAGCCGGCCTAGGCCTGTTCGGCGGACCTGGCCGCCAGCGCTCTGGCGGTGATCGCCTCCACCACGCGGGCTTGTAGCATGGCGGCCCCTCGTCGCAGAGCGGTCGAGCGGGCTTTGCAAGCGAGCCGGAGACTGTTAGTTAGGGTACCTAACTATCTTTCGCCTTGGATCGCATGAACGCCGTCGCGCCTGTCTCGAAGGACATCCACGCCCTCGCCGAGGCCTTGCGGCCGGCGCTGCTGCGGGCGTCCCGCGCCCTCCGCCGCGAGGCCCAGCGCGCCGGCGCGTCGGCGCTCGACGCCCAGCTGCTCGGCGTGATCAAGAAGAACGCCGGCATCGGCGTCAGCGAGCTGGCCGACCTCGAGCAGATGACGCGGGCCTCGATGAGCGGTCACGTGAAGCGCCTGGAGCAGGCGGGCTGGATCGGGCGGGCCGCGGCGGCCAGCGACGACAAGCGCCGAGTCGGTCTTTCGCTCACCGCTCAGGGCGTCAAGGCGCTCGACGCCATTCGCCGTCGCCGCAACGACTGGCTGGCCGCGCGCCTGTCGCGGCTGAGCGCTGCCGAGCGCGCTGCGCTCTCGGGCGCCGCCGGGCCCCTGGCGCGGCTGGCCGAGGATCGCTGATGGCCGACGACGTCGCCCTCCGCGCCTCGCAGCTCGCCGAGCGCCGTTCGGTCGAGACCGAGATCGCCGCCGACCTGGAGGGCGAACCCGCGCCGGGGCCGCGGATCGCGGACGATGCGGCCAAGCCGTTCTCGAGCCTGGTGCCCGCCATCATCGGCGCCGCCAACCTGATGCAGACGCTCAGCGCCACGGTGATCGCCAACGCGCTGCCATCGATGGCGGTGACGTTGCGCGTCGATCCGGTGCAGTTGAACACCACGATCAGCGTCTACATGCTGGCGCTGGCGGTGTTCCTGCCGGTGAGCGGCTGGGCCGCCGACCGGTTCGGCGCCAAGCGCGTGTTCCTGATCGCCATCGCCCTTTACGCCGCCAGCTGCGCGGCCTGCGGCTTCGCCGCCAACCTGCCCGAGTTGTTGCTGGCGCGGGCGGCGGAGGGCGCGGCGGGCGCGCTGATGGGGCCGGTCGGGCGGCTCGTGCTGCTGCGCACGACGCCGAAGCACGACCTGGTGCGGGCGATGTCGGTTCTGACCATGCCCTCGCTGCTGGGGCCGGTGATCGGGCCGCTGATCGGCGGCTTCATCGTCACCTATGTCTCCTGGCGCTGGATCTTCTTCCTCAACCTGCCCATCGCCGCGATGGGCTTGGTGCTGGTCACGAGGTTCATCCCCGAGATCACGGAAGAGGATGCGCCAAAGCTGGACTGGCTCGGCATGATCCTCACCGGCATCGGCCTGGCCGCGGTGGTGTTCGGTTTCGAGAACCTCGGCCACGCCCGAACGCCGCTTTGGCAGACGGCGACGCTGCTCGGCGGCGGCATGGCGTTCCTGCTGATCTACGCCTGGCACGCCAAGCGCACGCCTCACGCCATTCTCGACCTCAGCCTGTTCAAGATCCCGACCTTCTTCGCCTCGGTCGTCGGCGGCACGTTCATGCGGATGGGGGTGGGCGCGACGCCCTTCCTGCTGGCGCTGCTGCTGCAGGTGGCGTTCGGGATGTCCGCGCTGCAGGCGGCGTCGATGACCTTCGCCAGCGCCGCCGCGGCGCTGGTGATGAAGACGACCGCTCCCCCGATCCTCGCCCGCTTCGGGTTCCGGACCACGCTGAGCGTGAACGCGATCATCGTGGGCGTGTCGTTCATGGCCTACGCGATCGTGACGAAGACCACGCCGCATTGGCTAATCTACATGATACTGCTCACCGGCGGGTTCTTCCGCTCGCTGCAGTTCACCGCCCTCAATGGCCTCGGCTTCGCCGACATCGATCAGCCCCAGATGAGCCGCGCCTCGACGATGTCGACGATGGGCCAGCGGCTGGCGCAAAGCATCGGCATCGGCTTCGCGGCGGTGCTGCTCAACTTCCTGGAGGCCCAGGCCCACACCCGGCACGTCACGGCGGCGATCATCGAGCCCGCGTTCCTGATCCTCGGCGGCGTGGCCCTGATATCGGCGATCTTCTTCTACGTGCTGCCGGCCGACGCCGGGGCGGCATTGCAAGGTCGCCCGGTCAGGGCGCGGGCGTAGACGCCGCATCTCTGGGCGTCTAATGTATAGTCAAGCCTATGTTATGGTAGAGTTATAGATGACGCGCCGCTCTGCGTTGGCGGAACGCTGACCTGTCATTCGCGTTTCCTGACACGGTGACGGCGATAACCGTCTCCAATCATGCCGTCAGAGGAAGATGTTATGCTAAAGGCTCTAACTATCCTGAGCGTGGGCGGCGCGTTGATCATGTCGGCGCCGGCGTTCGCTCAAAGCTACTACGACCAGGGGACCGGCACCGGCCATCGCGAAGCGGTCATCCGCGACCGAATCGCCGATGGTCTCGATCGCGGCGACCTCAGCTACGACCAGGCGCAGCGCCTGCGCACCGAGTTGAACCAGATCGTCAACCTGGACGCGCGCTATACCGACGAGGGTCGGGCCGACTGGCAGGTGCGCGACATCAACTCGCGCCTCTCGCTGCTGAGATCGCGGCTCGACTACGATCTCGGAGCCGACGCCGGCTACTAAGTCGTTGGACGACCTCGCGTAAGTACGAAGGGCTGGCTCCGCGTAACGCGGGGCCGGCCCCGCGCGCTTAGGCCGAACTTCCACGTCCGGCGCCTTCCCCCGGCGCACGGCGGAGGGTAGTCCCAACCGGCCGGCCCCGATGCCGGCGAGGGAGGTCGGCATGGCCGAGTGGTGGCGCGGGGCGGTGATCTATCAGATCTATCCGCGCAGTTTCCTCGACACCGATGGCGACGGCGTCGGCGACCTGGCCGGCGTGCGCCGGGGCCTCGACTACATCGCCTCGATCGGCGTCGACGGCATCTGGCTCTCGCCCTTCTTCACTTCGCCGATGAAGGACTTCGGCTACGACGTCAGCAACTACCGCGACGTCGACCCGATGTTCGGGACGCTGGCCGACTTCGACGCGCTGCTGGCGGAGGCCCACGGTCGCGGTCTGAAGGTGATCATCGACCAGGTTTGGTCGCACACTTCCGACAAGCACGCCTGGTTCCTCGAGAGCAGCGCCTCGCGCGACAACGCCAAGCGCGACTGGTACGTCTGGGCCGATCCGCGCGAGGACGGCACGCCGCCCAACAACTGGCTGGCCTCGTTCGGCGGCCCGGCCTGGACCTGGAGCGCCCGGCGCCGGCAATACTACCTGCACAACTTCCTCGCCGAGCAGCCGGACCTCAACTACTGGAGCCCGGAGGTTCAGGAGGCGATCCTCGACGTCGCGAAGTTCTGGCTGGACCGCGGCGTCGACGGCTTCCGCCTCGACGTGATCAACTACCTCGTCCACGACAAGCTGTTGCGCGACAATCCGCCCGCCCGCCGCCAGCGCACGCCGCTGATGGCGACGGACATGCAGCGGCATGTGATGGACCGCTCGCAGCCGGAGACGCTGGCTTTCATCGGTCGCCTGAGGGCGCTGCTGGACAGCTACGGCGGGAAGATGACGGTGGGGGAGATCGGCGACGATCCGCCGCTGCCGCGCCAGCAGGAGTACACCGAGCCGCCGCGCCGCCTGCACACAGCGTACAGCTTCTATCTGCTCGGCGGCCGCGAGGCGACGCCGGCGCTGTTCCGCTCTGCGCTGGAATCGTGGGCGACGGCGAAGGGCTGGCCGTCCTGGTCGCTGAGCAATCACGACGTCACGCGATACCCGACCCGCATCGGCAAGGACGACCCACGACGCACGCGCGTGCTGATGGCGGCGCTGGTGGCGCTGCGCGGGACGATCTTCCTCTACCAGGGCGACGAACTCGGCCTGCCGGACGGCCATGTGCCGTTCGAGCGACTGCGGGACCCTTACGCCATCAACGCCTACGACGGCGGCGCGGGCCGCGACGGCGCGCGCACGCCGATGCCGTGGACGGACGCGGCCCCGATGGGCGGATTCACGTCCGCCGCCGACGCCTGGCTTCCGATGGATCCGGCGCATCTGCCGCTCTCGGTCGCGCGTCAGCGGGCGGACCCGGCGTCGATGCTGGCGTTCACGCGGGACCTGCTGGCCGTCCGCAAGGCAACGCCGGCGCTGCAGACCGGCGGGGCCGTGCAACGGGAGGCGCCCGAGTCGGTGCTCGCTTTCGAGCGGGTCCTGGACGGCGAGCGGGTCGGCTGCTTCTTCGAGTTGGGCGGCCAGGCGGCGCGGATCGAGGCGATCGGCGGCGAGGCGCTCTGGTCGGCCGGCGGCGCGGCGCTCGCGGGCGGCGGTCTCGACCTGCCGCCCTACGCCAGCGCGATGATTCGGCTCTGAGTGTCTGCGATCAGCCCGGCCCGCTGAGGGCGGCCTGGAACATATCGACTGTCAAGGCGCCGGCGCCCACCAGCGCGGCCGCCAGCAGCACGATGAAAACGATGTTGACCAGCGAACGCGAACCTTGCGCAGCCATGCGACTCTCCTCCGGCGCCCCGAACCTCTAGCGCTTCTAACCTCTAGCGCCCCTAACCTCTAGCGCTCCAGGCAGGCGCGGCGCAACGATACGGCGCTCTCTAATCGGTTCCCGCGCCACTTGCCACCGCCCCGACGGCGCCGGCATAGGAGGTTCAGGTGAGATGCGTCGCCGCGGCGCGTCCCGAGGCGTCGGAGAGGCAGCCATGGTCTGGCGTTCGGTGGTTCTGGCGGCGCTCGTTTCGGTCTCCAGTTTCGCCGCGGCGCCTGCGCCGGCCGCCGACCTCGAGTTCTTCACCGGCGAGTCGCTCTATGCGCAGTGCTCGGCGAAACCGACGGACGCCGACTTCGCCGTCCGCCAGGCGCGATGCTCGGGTTACGTGCTCGGCGTGAGCGACGCGCAGCAGGCCGTGCAGGGCGCGGGCGGGGCCGGGCGCGTGTGCATTCCGCCCACCGCCGGCTCGCCGCAACTCGTCGAAGCAGTGGTTGCATTCCTCGAGGGCCATGCCGACAAGCGCCCGCTCGCGGCGCAGGACCTCGTGTTGGAAGCCCTGTCGGCGCAGTACCCCTGCAAGTGAGGTCAAGCGTCTCCCCTTGGGCGCTGTTCACCACCTTCGTTTCGATCGCGCTGTCAGGCTTCGGCGGAACGCTTCCCTTCGCGCGGCGCGTCCTCGTCGACCGCCGCGCCTGGCTGACGCCCGAGGAGTTCACCGAAACACTGTCGCTCTGCCAGAGCCTGCCGGGTCCGAACATCGTCAACATGTCGATCGTGGTCGGCGCCCGCGCGGCCGGGTGGCGCGGATCCATGGCGGCGGGCGTCGGACTGGTCGGCCCGCCGGTGATCGTCGTCACCACCCTCGGCGCGCTCTACGGCCGGTTCGGGACCATGCCGGAGGTGCGCGACGCTCTGATGGGCGTCGGCGCCTGCGCCTGCGGCTTGATCGGCGCCACCGCGGCGCGCATGGCCGAGCCGCTGTTGAGGAGCCGGCTGAGGCTCGCGGGTCCGTTCATCTTCGCGGCCTTCTGCGCCGTGGCCCTCCTGCGCTGGCCGCTGCCGTACGTGCTGTTCGGCCTCGCCCCGGTCAGCATCGCCGCGGCCTGGTCGTGGAAGCGGCGCATATGAAGACATCCGATAGCCTTCTCGCCATCGCGTTGCAGTACTGCGGCCTCTCGCTGGTCGCCTTCGGCGGCGTCAACGCCGTCATCCCCGAAGTGCAGCGGCAAGCCGTGGTGGTGAATCACTGGATGACCGACCAGGACTTC
Source organism: Caulobacteraceae bacterium (assembly GCA_035504785.1). Taxonomy (GTDB): domain Bacteria; phylum Pseudomonadota; class Alphaproteobacteria; order Caulobacterales; family Caulobacteraceae; genus Acaudatibacter. The sequence continues at coordinate 6,156 of DATJRL010000023.1, read as the reverse complement.
ACGGCGCTCTTCGCCATCGCCCAGGCCGCGCCCGGCCCGAACTTTCTGGTGACCACCCTGGTTGGCTGGCGCGTTGCGGGGCTGGCCGGCGCCGCGGTGGCGACGCTGGCGATGTGCGGACCGTCCTGTCTGCTCACCTACTGGGTCGCCAAGGCCTGGGATCGCTACCGCGAAACGGAGTGGCGGATCGCCGTCGGATCGGGCCTGGCGCCGGTCACCGTCGGCTTCGTGTTCTCGAGCGCCTTCGTGCTGATCCGCGCGGCGGACGCCAACTGGCGCCTGGCGCTGGTCACCGGCGTCAGCGCCGCCGTCGCGTATTTCAGCAGGATCAACCCGATCTGGTGCCTGGCGGCCGCGGCGGCGCTGGGCGTCGCGGGCCTGCTGCGTTGAAGCCTCAATGAGCCTCGCTCGGCTCGACCTGGGCGGGCTCGGAGGCCGGCGGCGGGCCGGGAAGCGGAGTCGGTTCGTCGAGGGACGCCGGAAGGCCCGGCGCCTCGATCGCGCCGGCCATCGCGGGCGGTTCTCCGTCGCCGCGCCGCCGCGGCCGCCGAAGCGCGACCACGAGCAGGGCCGTGGCCGCGGCGACGAGCGCTGCTGAAACGGCCCACAGCCAGGCGCCAAGGCGTCCCAAGCTGGCGTCGTCGGCCGTGAGGCGTCCCTGGATCTTGTTCGCCAGGGCGGTCTGGAGCGCGATGGCGGCCTCGTCGGCCTTGAGGCGATCGTCCAGCGTTTGCGCGGCGGCGGGCACGCAGGGCCCGTCCAGCAGCTTGGCCGCGACCTGGGCGTCGCCGAGGAACTGCGCGAGTTCCGTTGACTGCGTCGCGACGAACTGGCCCTGAGGCGCCGTCACTTGGCCGTCTTCGCTGAGCTGGGCGCCCGCGCCCCAGGTGTTGACCCCGACCACGCGCCCGCACTCGTCGATCAACGGCCCGCCGGAATTGCCGGGGTTGATCGGCGCGGTATGGAAGATCGTATCGATCCGCCGTCCGCCCGGGGCGATCGAGGAGAAGAGGGCGATCGAGCCGCCGGTGACATAGGGCTCCTGTGGGCTGAGAATTTCTTTCAGCGACAGGTTGCGCACCGCGTCGGTGACGCCCGGATAGCCGATGGCGCGCACGGTGGCGTCCTTGCCCGGTGCGACGCGCGCGATGGGCAGCGGCGGCGAGGTGAGATTCGGAGCGGACAGCAGCGCCAGGTCGGCGTCGGTCCATGTCTGGCGCACGCTCGCCCTCCGAGCCACGCCGCCGACGTCGCCCTCGGGTATCACGAAGATGTCGACCTCGGCCGCTTGGGGCGAGCCCTGCACCACGTGGTCGTTGGTCACCACCTGGCCGGCGGCCACGGCGAACCCGCTGCCGGTGTCGAGGCCGATCGGCTGACCGGTGGCGTCGAGCGAGACCGTCACCACCCGCACCACCGAACGCTCGGCCGTGCGGAGCGCGTCGTTGGCGTCGTCCTGCGCCGAGCCGGCCGGCGCCAGCGCGAGCCAAGCCCCCGCCGCCAGCAGACCGACGAGCCACCGCCGGTGGCAAGGCGACGCAACCCTCATCATCGGCTCCTCGGCGGCGAGTTTAACACCATCCGTCGCCCCCCGAAATTTGCGCGCCGGCGCCCACCGCCCGATCGACGAGAACGTCGTCCCGGTGAGATCCGTCGCCGCCGGCTTGCGCGACCTCGTACACCCGTCGCTGCGCCTCGACGGCGTCTGTCGGCGCGCCGTCGGGGTCAGTCGCCAAGCGGCGCGCCGAGCAGCTCGGGGATGTGTTCGGCGAACGGCTTCCAGCGCCCGATGGAGCGGTCGTAGATCGGCTCGCGCACCTGGAACATGCTGGCGGACTTCACCGGCCGCCGCGAATCCCAGAAACGCAGCACCTGGTCGTCCCACTCCAAGCCGCAGTGGGCGAGGATGCGCCGGGTCTGGGGCTCCGGCTCGGCCACTAGCGACTCGTAGCGGACTTCGAGCATCAGCCCGGAAGGCAGAACGGAGCGCCAATGCGCCATCAGCCGGCGGTAGGCGCGGGCGTAGCGCAGCAGTTCCCGAACGTCGTAAGCGTACTCCTGGTTCTGCGAGAACAGCAGCGACCAGCACGAAAACAGCTGGTCGCGCGGGTCGCGGTGGCAGTGAATGATCTTCGCGCGGGGCAGGCAAGCCGCGATCAACCCGATATTCTCGAAGTTTTCCAGCCACTTGTCGGTCGTATGGGCGCGTGGCGGCAGACCCAGCGGGAGCCGATCCAGGTAGGCTTTGCCGATCGTCGCACAGTCGATGTGGTTCATTGAGGCCGCCCACTCCGGGAACTGCGTCCCGCCCCGGCCCCGCGACGCGTCAAGGAGCGAGGGAAGCACGAACGTTTCGCCGCCGCCGTGGACCTCGGGGTGGGCGGCGAGGATCTGCTCGACGAGCGTCGAGCCCGAGCGCGGCATGCCGACGATGAAGATGGGGCGGCGCGAGGGGTCTCCAGCACCGTCGAGGGCGCTGAGGCGCTTGGAGTCGAAGATCTCGGCGATGCGTTGCAGCCGCGCCTCCGCGACGCCGACATCGTACTGGAGGCTGTCGCGTTTGACCTTGTTGGCGCGGGCGAAGGCCTTGGCCGCCTCGCCGTGCTCTCCGCGATCTTCGTGGGCCTTGCCGAGCGAGAACAGCACCTGGGCGCGCTCCGCGGCCGGCAGGTCGGAGGCCTTCTCCTCGAGCTCGCGCACGATGTCCAGGAGGCGGGCGGCGCCCTCGGAGCCGTCGTCCATCCGCCACATGCGGATCAGGGTGTAGAGCACCTCGTGGGTGTGGACATCGAGCTCGATGGTCTTGAGCAGCCGCGTCCTCGATCCCTCGATGTCGCCAAGGAACAGCTGGGTGACGCCGAGGTCTCGGTGGTGTTGGGCGACCTCCGGCTGCCAGTCGGCGGCGGCTTGCAGGAAGGGCAGGGCCTCCGACAGCCGATCCTGCTCCACCAGCAGAGCGCCCAGGTAGTGCGCGGCGCGGGCGAACTGAGGATTGGCTTCCAATGCGGCGCGCGAGCAGCGCTCCGCGTCCGGCCAGTTGCCGAGGCTGCGGAACACCGTCGCCAGCGCGAGATGCGCCTCCGCGTGGTGAGGATTGAGCGCGACGGCCTGCTCGAGTTCCTGCTTGGCCGGCTCCCAGGCGGCGTTGGCGATGTGGCCGTTGCCGGCTTCGTAGGAAGCCTGGGCCCGCTCGCGCCGGCTCAGCGTGCGATTCATCCGTTCTACCACACCCTTGGGATCCAGACCGGAATCCGAACTGCTCCATCGTCCCGGAGCCCCGGAGCTACGAATCGCTTCGCGGCTCGGTAAATCCGGGAATTACCGATCGACCTCGCGCGCAGCGCGAGCGCCGTCAGGCCTTTGCCCCATCTTACTGACGCGATATTGGCGGCGGGAAGGAGTCCGCTGCATGACCACGATCACCAAGAGCACGGCTTTTCTCGACAAGAGCCAGCCGCTGGAGACAAGGACCGCCGACCTTCTGTCACGGCTGACGCTCGAGGAAAAGGTGGCGCTGATGGCCGGGGCCGCGTCCTTCACCCTGGAGGGCGTCGAGCGCCTGGGCGTGCCGAGAATTCGGGTCACGGACGGCCCGACGGGCGTGCGCTCGAACGAAGGCGAGCCGGCGACCGTGTTCCCCGTCGGGGTCGCGATGGCGTCCACTTGGAACCCGGAGCTTGCCCGAGAGGTCGCGGCGGCGATCGGCCGCGAGGCGCTGGCTTTGGACAACCGAGTGGTCCTGGCGCCCACGATCAACATCGTGCGCACGCCGCTATGGGGGCGCAACTTCGAGACCTATTCGGAAGATCCCTTCCTCGCGGGCCGGCTGGGCGCGGCCTTTGTCGAAGGTCTGCAGGGCGAGGGCGTCGGCGCCTCCCTCAAGCATTACGCCGCCAACAATCAGGAAGAAAACCGGATGACGGTCAGCGTCGAGGCCGACGAGCGGACCTTGCGCGAGATCTACCTGGCCGCGTTCGAGTACGTCGTGAAGACGGCCAACCCATGGACCGTGATGGCCTCCTACAACAAGCTCGAGGGGGTCTACGCCACCGAGAGCAAGAAGCTCATGCTCGACATCCTGAAAGGGGAGTGGGGGTACGACGGCGTCGTGGTTTCCGACTGGGGCGCCGTGCACTCCACCGCCGCGGCGGCCAACGGCGGGACCGACCTCGAGATGCCGGGGCCGCCGCGTTGGTTCGGCGAGAAGCTGATGGCGGCGGTGAAGGCGGGCGAGGTGTTCGAGCGCCAGATCGACGACGCGGCGCGGCGGATGTGCCGGTTGATCCTGCGCACCGGCGTGCTCGACGGCGACCCGCCGCCGAAGGGCGAACTGCGCACCGAGCGCCATCGCAAGATCGCCGAGCGCGCCGCCGTCGAGTCGGTGGTGCTGCTGAAGAACGAGCACGACCTGCTGCCGCTGCTCCCGTCCAGCGTGAAGACGCTGGCGGTTGTCGGACCGAACGCGGCGGCGCGCCGCATCCAGGGCGGCGGCTCGTCGCAGGTGCGGACGGATCGGCGCACCTCCCTGCTGGCGGCGATCGCCGCACGCCTGGCGGGCCGGGTGGAGGTGCTGCACGCCGACGGGGGCGACAACGAGGTCGCGCCGCCGTCCGCCCGCTCCGCCCAATTCAGCCCAGACGAGGGACGCGGCCAGGCCGGAGTGCTCTGCGAGTACTTCGCGGACGCCGCCTTCACCGGCCCGCCGATCGCCAGCCGGCCGGAACGAGGGCTGGGCAAGCTGGTCAGCCACAACATGGGATCCTCCCAGCCGCCCTCGTACGACGCCTTCCGCTGGAGCGGCTGGTATTGGCCGGAGAAGGACGGTCGGTACGAGTTCTCGTTGCGGGGACCGGGCGCGATGCGGATGTGGCTGGACGGGGAACCGCTCATCGACGACGCCACGGCCGGCGCGCCGGACAGGGGCGACGTCGGCGGCGGCGCGGCGATTCGCAAGACGGTCGGGCTCGATCTGGCGGCTGGGCGCGGTTACCCGGTGCGCATCGACTATGTCCGCGCCATGGCCTCGCGCGCCGATCAGATCGCGTCGGGCGACGCCTCGCCCGAGTTGAACTGGGAGTATGTCAGCCTGGGCGTGCGCGAGCCCCGCGGCTCCGTCGCGGAGGCGGCGGAACTGGCCGGCCGGTGCGATGCCGCCGTGGTCGTCGTCGGCGCCGGCTCGCTCACCGAGGGCGAGGGCTACGACCGCGAAAATCTGGACCTGCCCGGCGATCAGAATGCGCTGGTCGAAGCGGTGCTCGCCGCGAATCCGCGAACGGTGGTGGTGCTCAGCAACGGCGCGCCCTACGCGCTGCCTTGGATCGACCACGCGCCCGCCGTCGTTGAAGGGTGGTTAGGCGGCGAAGCCGGGCCGGACGCGGTGGCGCGGATTCTGATCGGCGAGGCCGAACCGTCCGGCCGCTTGCCGGTGACGTTTCCGGTCCGGATCGAGGATTCGCCCGCGCATCGATTTTACCCGGGCGGCGCCGCCGTCCGCTACGGGGAAGGGCTGCGCGTGGGCTATCGCCATTTCGACGCCGGCATCGAGCCGCCGCTGTTCCCGTTCGGCTTCGGCCTCACCTACACGAAGTTCCGTTATTCCGACCTGGATGCGCCGGAGACGGTCCGGATCGGACAGGGCGTGCGCGTCCGCTTCGCCCTCGAGAACGTCGGAGAACGGAACGGCAAGGAGACTGCGCAGCTTTACGTCCGCCCGCGCGGGCCGTCGGTGGACCGGCCGGTCAAGGAGTTGAAGGGATTTGCAAAAGTCGAGCTCGCACCGATGCAGCGGCGCACCGTCGAGATCGACCTCGACGAACGCGCGTTCTCCTATTACGACCCCGCCGCCCGGAAATGGCTCGTCGAGCCGGGCGCCTACGACCTGCTGATCGGCGGCTCGGCCGCCGACATCGAGTTGCAGGCGACGGTGCGGCTCGAACCGCGCGGATGAAACCTCCGCGCCAGTGGGGGCCGCGGCGGACAGTCGGGGCATGAAATCTTCACGCAAGAAATGGCGAAGAAACCAGCATTCTGGACAGCTTTGGCCGCGGGGGGGAAGCAGATGTTCTGGCGCTGCCGGCGAGACGGCCTTAATTATGCCGGCGCACGGCGAGACTCGGCGACATTGACGCGATCCTGTCTGGGAGTAACGCAAAGAGT
>DATJRL010000022.1:0-4255 GCA_035504785.1 Caulobacteraceae bacterium | reverse complement strand
GGCCTCGCCGCCGTGCAGTCGGCCACCGGGTGGCTGATCGAGCGCCGCGGCCACGCCCAGCCGGACGCGCTGGCCGGCGCCACGCCGTACCTCAGGCTGCTGGGCGACGTGATCGGCGGCTGGATGCTGGGCAAGGGCGCGCTGGCGGCCTCGCGCCGCCTCGCCGCCGGAGATCCCGATCCCGACTACTGCCGCACCAAGATCGGCCTCGCCCGCGTCTTCGCCGAACAGGTCCTGGCCCAGGCGCCGGGCCTCACCCAGGCGGTGACGCAGGGTTCGGTGGATCTGTTCCGCGCGACGCCGGAGGCGTTGGGGGCCTGACGACGACCTCCCCTCCCCCCTGAGGGGAGGGGAACAGGGTCTAAAGCTGCTCCAGCATGTACTCGGCCGACGACACCCGGTACTCGCCGCCGGTTTCGACATTGAGCTCGCTCACCACGCCGTTCTTGACGATCATCGAGTAGCGCTGCGAGCGCGGGCCCATGCCGAAGCGGGAGCCGTCGAGTTCCAGACCGATGGCCTTGGCGAAGGCGCCGTTGCCGTCGGCCAGCATCAGGATGTCGTCGCCGACGCCCTGGCTCTCGCCCCAGGCCTTCATCACGAAGACGTCGTTGACGCTGACGCAGGCGATCGTATCGACGCCTTTCTTCTTCAGATCGGCGGCGTGTTGCTTGAAGCTGGGCAGGTGTTTCGCCGAGCAGGTCGGCGTGAAGGCGCCCGGCACGGCGAAGAGCGCCACGGTCTTGCCGGCGAACAGCTCGTCGGAGGTGAGCGGTCCGGGGCCGCTGGCGGTGAAGACGGTGAATGTGGCCGCCGGGACTTTGTCGCCAACCTTGATCGTCATGGCTTTCTCCTTGTCGGGTCAGGCCCGCACATAGAACGGGCAGACGGGTGCGCCAAGGCGCCGCGGACGCTGGCGGGCTTGAAAGCGCCGCGGCGCCGCCCGATCATAGGGGCATGTCGCACTTCGACGGCCCGTTCCTGACCGGGCGGCTCCTGATCGCGATGCCGGGGATCGGCGATCCCAGGTTCGAGCGGGCGGTGATCCTGCTTTGCGCGCACAACGAGGACCACGCCATGGGTCTGGCGGTGAACCGGCCGGTGGAGGGCCTCAGCGTCGGCAGCGTGCTGAAGCGCTTGAAAGTCGAATCGACTATCGAACTGCCCGACGATCTGGTGCTGATGGGCGGTCCGGTGGAACGCGACCGCGGCTTCGTGCTGCACACCGACGACTACGAGTGCCCGCAGTCGAGCATGCCGGTGACGAGCGGCATCAGCCTGACGGCTTCCGCGGAGGTGCTGGAGGCCATGGCCGGCGGCCACAACCGCCGACCGCGCCGCTCGCTGCTGGCGCTGGGGTACGCCGGATGGGGCGCCGGCCAGCTCGAGCGCGAGATCCTGGAGAACACCTGGCTCACCTGCGAGGCCGACGAGGCGCTGGTGTTCGGCGACGACCATGCCCGCAAATGGTCCCGAGCGCTGGCCAAGATCGGCATCGGCGCGGCGCAACTGTCGCGGTTCACCGGACGGGCTTAACGTCCCTGCCCGCCATGGGGAAGGACGCTTAGCCCCGCGCCTTCACCGGGGCGGCGCCGTCGGCGTAGCATTCGTTGAGATAGACCTCGGCTTCCTGCGGCGAGAGCGCCGGGGCGTAGCCGTAGCCCTGGCCGTAGTCGCAGCCGAGATCGAGCAGGGCGCGGGCCATGACGCCGTTCTCGACGCCCTCGGCCACCACCTCCAGCGCAAGGTCCTGGCCCAGCTGGATCACCGAGCGCACGATCTTCGCCGATCCCTCGTTGGTGGCCATGGTGCGCACGAAGTAGCGGTCGATCTTCAAGGTGTCGAAGGGCAGGCGGGTGAGGTAGCTGAGCGATGAGAAGCCGGTGCCGAAGTCGTCGAGCGCCAGGGCCGCGCCGGCGTCGCGCAGCGAGCGCAGGATCACCGCGGCGCGGTCGGGGTCGCGCATGATGTCGCTCTCGGTGATCTCCAGCTTCAGCGAGCCGCGGCGCAGGCCATTGCGGCTGACGAGGTCCGCCACCTCGTCCACCAGACCGGGGCGGTCGATCTCGCCGGTGGAGAGATTGACGCTGCAAGTCAGGTAGTCGACCGCCGGGTGGGCGCGGCGCCAGGCGCCGAGCTGTTCGGACGTGGCGCGCATCATGTGGGCGCCGAGTTCGGGCAGCATGCCCATCTCGGCCATCAGGCCGAGGAAGTCGTCGGGGGCCAGGAGGCCGCGGCGAGGATGCCGCCAGCGGGCCAGCGCCTCGAAACCGGAAAGCTCGCCGGTGGCGAGCCGCACGATCGGCTGGAAGAACGCCTCGATTTCGCCGCGCTCGATCGCGCCCCGCAGGTCGGCCTCCAGGGCGAGCCGCGAGAGGCCGTCGCTCTCCAAGGCCCGGCCATACGCCGCCGCCGGAGCGCCGCGGCCGCCGGCGCGGGCCGCTTCCACCGCCAGCGCTGCCCGGCGCAGCAACTCGGCGGTCTCGGGCGCGTCGTCGCCGCCATCGACGCTGACCGCGCCGATGGAGAGGGTGGGGTGGATGTCGAAGCCGGCGATGCGCAGGGGTTGCTCCAGCGCCCGCCGCAGAGTCTCCGCGCCCGAGGCGTCGCCTGAGCGGTGCAGCACCGCGAACTCGTCTTCGCCGATCCGACCCGCCAGCGCGTCCTCGGAGAAGGCGGCCGCCAGGCGCGATCCGAGCGCCGCCAGGACGAGGTCGGCGCGTTCATGGCCGAGCGCCTCGTTGAGGCGTCGCAGGCGGTTGAGATCGGCGACGACGAGTTCGTAGGCGCCGGGGTGGGAAATCTTCTCGCGCGCCTGGATCACGAAGCCGCGGCGGTCGAGGAGGCCGGTGAGGCCGTCGAGGGAGGCTGAGTCGAAACGCTGCTCTCGGGCGATGACTCCGGCGGCGCGCAAGCCCTCCTCCAGCCAGACGCCACGCCACAGGCAAGGTTCCGAGCCCCGCATGCGCAAGCGCGCCCGGATCTCCGAACCCGGCTCGCGGACCCGCAGCATGTCCTCGGCGGCGACGCGGTCCTGCGGCAGCACCAGCACGCGCAGGGCGGTGGACGAGGCCTCCGGGGCGAGCGGGCCGAGACCGAGTGCGCGCGACGCGCCGGTCAGGCGCAGCCGATCCCGCTCCGGCTCCCATATCCAGAGCGCCGCGTCGGCGGCGCCCAGGGCCTCGAGCACGGTCGTAGTATCCCAGGCGAGCCGATCCGTGGGCGACATCCACACTCCAATTGGGGCCCGGAGCGCGGCGCCACGCTCCTCAGACGAGCACGTCCTCGCCTCGATGCTCGCCCTGATGATCGCCTCGGGGCGAGACAAGACCGAATAGAAGATGATCTTCCCAGATACCGTTAATTCTCAGATAAGCGCGGGCCATTCCCTCCTGGGCGAAACCGGCTTTGGCGAGGACGCCGCGCGAGGCCTCGTTGGTGGGGATACAGGCGGCTTCGAGGCGGTGCAGGCCGAGGCGCTCGAAGGAAAACCGGCTGACCGCGCGGACAGCCGACAGCGTGTAGCCGCGCCGCGTGTAGGGCTCGCCCACCCAGTATCCGATGGTGCCCATCTGGGCGACGCCGCGGCGGATGTTGGAGAGGGTGATCCCGCCCACCATCGCCCCGTCGCTGTGGCGGAAGACCAGGAAAGGGAAGGCCATTCCGCGCTCGATGTCGTGGGCGTAGGCGGCGAGGCGCCGGCGCCAGGCCCCCCGCGTCAGATCGTCCGAGGGCCAGGTCGGCTCCCACGGCTGCAGAAAAGCGCGGCTGCGAGCCCTGAGCGCCGCCCATTCGGCGAAGTCCGCGCTGCGGTGGGGCCTCAGGCGCACGTTCTCGCCCTCGACGCGCAAGTCGTGATCGGAGGAAATCCAATCCAGCAGGGCCATGGCGATTCTTTTGCGCCATTTGCGCCACGCTTGCCAAGGTCGCTCGCGCTCGAACACTCGAAGGTTCGGCCAGGGTCGGCCGCCGGACGACCGTTCGGCGGAAGCGGACCGATTGCGTCGAACGCTGGAATTTCGATGATGCGGCGTGACGTCGCGGCCGGGGCCACGGGTCGAGTCGATCTCCACCTCGCGGACGGCTCAGCCGAAGAGCGCCCGATGGAACGCATCGGCTGCCGCGAGCGCGCGGGCGGGGCCGAGCACCGCCGGCGCCGAGCGTCCAGCCGCCAGCACCCGCGCGCCGATGGCTCGGACCTGGGCTTCGGTGACTCCGTCGATGGCGGCGGCGAGTTCTTCGGGCGTGAGCAGGC
>DATJRL010000021.1:0-8100 GCA_035504785.1 Caulobacteraceae bacterium | reverse complement strand
CGGTGTCGTCTGGCGGGCCGACATAACGATGCCCTTGAACGAAAGCGAACCGTTTCGCGTGATCTGCTGGAGGCGGCCGGGGCGAGCCGACTATTCCATTATCGAGCGCCCGCTGGAGCTGTTCGACGCCTCCCAGTCGATTCCTCCGCTAGCCCAGTGACGGCGCCACCCGGTCCGCGGTCTCGACGCCGCCCATTATGCGATCGGCCGCGCGGTCTCCGCCGACGAGCGATCTTCGCCGACGAGCGATCTTCGCCGATGACTCGGCGACGCCGAAGCGCCCCTGACCGTCTTCTCCCGGTTGCTTCATTTCCGGCTCGCCGAAAGCCGGATCTGGGGAACACGCGTCCGCGGGGCGGGACGATCCGCATCGGAACGCTCACGGCGGAAGCCGCCTTCGTTCCAACCCATCGGAAAGCCTGGAGGCCTGGCCGAGAATCGAACTCGGGTGCGCGGATTTGCAGTCCGCTGCGTCACCACTCCGCCACCAGGCCGCCGGGAGCGCGGGCTGGCTAACAGACCGGCGCGGCTGCCGCAAGGAATAGGGCAGGCGCATTGCCTCAGTCTTAAAGCCCGCCCTATAAGCCGACGATCCTTCTCGAATTCGCGAGCGACCGATGCCAATGAGCCCCGACTTCGCCGCCCAGCGCGCCGTCATGGTCGAGAGCCAGGTGCGGGTGGCCGACGTCACCGATTACGGCATCCAGGACGCCATGCGCGTGGTGGCGCGCGAGTCCCTGCTGCCGGCGGACAAGGCCTATCTGGCCTACGCCGACGTCGAGGCGCCCTATGCGCCGGGGCGCTGGCTGCTGAAGCCGCGCGATGTGGCCAAGCTCCTGCAGGCGATCCGTCCGCGCGCCGGGGAGCGGGCGCTGGCCATCGCCGCGCCCTATGCCGCCGCCGTGCTGGAGGCGATGGGCCTGGCGGTCGCCCGCCGCGACGAGGGCGATCTCGCCGCGCCGTCGCCGCGCTTCGATGTGGTGATCTGCGAGGGCGCGGTCTCGGAGGTCCCACGCGCCTGGTGCGAGGCGCTGGAGGTCCCGAATGGGCGGCTCGGCGTCGTGGTGCGGCAGGGTCCAGTGGGCCGGGCGAAGGTCTATGTGCCCGCCGACGGCGGCTTCGGCGCCCTCGACGTCTTCGACTGCTCGCCCCCGTTCATGGCCGGTTTCGAACCGAAGCCCGCCTTCGCGTTCTGAGGCGTCCGGCTGGCCTGTCAGATGACGAAAGCTTCATTGGGGCCTGGATGGCGCGCCGCTGAAGCCTGCTGCATATAAACGCCCCACCAAAACTCAAACGTCGGCGGTCGGGGATCGTAATGCGGACATTCGGACGGGCGGGTCGGTCCGCCAGTTGCGGCGGCGCGTTGGCCGCGGCGCTGGCGTTCGGCGCGCAAGCGGAGAGCCTCTCCGACGCCATCTCGCTCGCTTACGAGACCAATCCCACCCTGCAACAGGAGCGCGCCCAGCTGCGCGCCACCGACGAGACCTATGTGCAGGCCGAGTCCGGTTTGCGCCCCACGCTGTCCGTCGGCGCCGGCTACACTTACGAGAACGCCAAGGTCACCGAGGGCGCCTTTTCCGGCCAGGTGACCGGCGGCACCGGCACGGCCGAGATCACCGCCAGCCAGCCCCTCTACACCGGCGGTCGGGTCACAGCGAAGATGGACGCCGCCCACGCCGACATCCTCGCCGAGCGGGAGAATCTTCGCCGCACCGAGATCAGCGTGCTGCAAGGCGTGATCGGCGCCTACCTCGACGTCCGCCGCGACTCCGACGCGCTGGGCATCTCCCAGGACAACGTCAAGGTTCTCCAGCACGAAGTCGAGGAGACCAGCGCCCGGTTCGACGCCGGCGAACTCACCCTCACCGACGTCGCCCAGTCGAAGGCGCGGCTGGCGCTGGCGCAGTCGCAGCTGGCGACCGCGCAGGCGACGCTCGCCCAGTCCCGCGCCGCCTACCGGGCCGTCGTCGGCCAGCAGCCGGGAGAGTTGCAGCCGGAACCCCCGATCGAGAACCTGTTGCCGACCGACATCGACGCCGCCTTCGATGCGGCCGAGCGCGACAACCCGCAGGTCCGCCAGGCCGACGACGCGGAGGCGGGCAGCGCCGCGCGGCTCGCCGAGGCCAAGGCGCAGACCCGGCCCACCGTCACGCTCAACGGCCAGTATGGCTACGTCGGCGAGCAGGAGGGCGTCGCGTTCGGGTCGCAGCCGGGCCTGCTCACCCAGGAGCTGGGCGGCGCCGTCTCGGTGCAGGCGACCCAGCCGATCTTCACGGGAGGCCTTACCGCGTCGCAGATTCGACAAGCCGCCGCCCAGGACGACATGGCGCAGTTCGGCGTGGAGGCGGCCAAGCGGGCGGCGCAGCAGGCGACGGCGCAGGCCTGGAGCCAGCTCCTGGGAACCCGCGCCAACGTCGCGGCGAGCCAGCAGCAGGTGACGTCCAACCAGACCGCGTTCGAGGGCGTCACCGAGGAGCAGAAGGTCGGCCTGCGCACGGTGCTCGACGTTCTCAACGCCCAGCAGGAGCTTGAGACCGCCCAACTCGACCTGGTGAACGCGCGCCATGACGAATACATCGCCGCCGCCGCGGTGCTGGCGGCGATCGGCGCGCTCGACGCCCACGACTTTGCGCCCGGCGAGCGGCTCTATGACCCGAACCGCAACCTCGACAAGGTGCGCCACGGCGTCGGCTGGGTGCCGTGGGAGGGCGCCGTCGGGGCTATCGACCGCCTTGGCGCGCCCGCGCCGGTGGACCGCACCCCGCCGCCTGAGAACAATGTTCCTCACTGAGACAACTCGCCGCTCAGGGGAAATTGCGAAGCCGGCGCATCCCGCGTAGCCTAGCCGCCGAAAACGGATTCTCTGCCGGGACTTCAACATGTCGGAACAGACCGCGCCGGAACCAACGATGGAGGAGATTCTCGCCTCCATCCGACGCATCATCTCCGAGGACGACGCGCCCGCCGCCGAGTCCGCGCCGGGCCTGGCGCCGGAACCGGAGCCCGTTGTCGCGGCCGCTCCCGAGCCGGCGCCCGAACCCGAGCCGGGCGAGCCTGGGGAAGACGTGCTGGAATTGACCCAGCGGGTCGAGCCGCCGGCCGCCGCCGTCGGCGACATCGAGGCCTACGAGCCCGAGCGTCCGCGGTCGGTCCCGGCGGCGACCATCGCCCCGGTCGGCGAAGAAGAGACCCTGGTCAGCCTGCCGACCTCGTTCGCGGCGGCCAGCGCCTTCGGCCAACTCTCCGCGGCCGTGGCCATGCCGGCCAGCGGCCGCACGCTCGAGGACCTGGTTCGCGAGCTGCTCCGGCCGCTGCTGAAAGAGTGGCTCGACCAGCACCTCTCCGGCATCGTCGAATCGAAAGTGGCCGAGGAAGTCGAGCGCATCGCGCGCCGAGTACGCTGACGAAAAATTCCGCTCTTCCCCGCGGAAGTCGGGGTCCAGGAGTTTTATCGTCGAGAGCTGGCGTTCCAGAAAAGCCTGGGTTCCCGCTTTCGCGGGGAAGAGCGGGTGGTGTAGTTCACGCCCTCCCATTGGCTAGGCCCCATGCTCGAAAAGACCTTCGATCCCAAGTCCGTCGAACCGCGCCTTTACGCGCAGTGGGAGGCGTCCGGCGCGTTCGCGCCGAAGGACGATCCTGGCGCCGCGACCTTCACCGTTGTCATCCCGCCGCCCAACGTCACTGGCTCGCTGCACATCGGCCATGCGCTGAACAACGCGCTCCAGGATGCGCTGGTCCGTTTCGAACGCATGCGCGGCAAGGCGGCGCTGTGGCTGCCTGGCACCGACCATGCCGGCATCGCCACCCAGATGGTGGTCGAGCGGCAACTCGCCGAGGCCGGCAACATGGGCCGGCGCGACCTCGGGCGCGAAGGCTTCGTCGAGAAGGTCTGGGCGTGGAAAGCCCGGTCCGGCGGCGCGATCGTGACGCAGCTGCGCCGCCTCGGCGCCTCCTGCGACTGGGGCCGCGAGCGCTTCACGCTCGACGAGGGCCTCTCGGTCGCCGTCCGCAAGGTGTTCGTCACCCTCTACAAGCAGAAGCTCATCTACCGCGACAAGCGCCTGGTGAACTGGGACCCGCAGTTCCAGACCGCCATCTCCGACCTCGAGGTCGAGCAGAGGGAGGTCGACGGCTTCTTCTGGCGCTTCGCCTATCCGCTGGAGGACGGGTCCGGCGAGATCGTCGTCGCCACCACGCGGCCCGAGACCATGCTGGCCGACACCGCGGTCGCCGTCCACCCCGACGACGAACGCTACAAACATCTGATCGGTCGGTGCGTGCGCCTCCCCATCGTCGGACGTCCGATCCCGATCATCGCCGACGACTACGCGGATCCCGAGAAGGGGTCCGGCGCGGTGAAGATCACGCCGGCCCACGATTTCAACGACTTCCGCGTCGGCCAGCGGCACAAGCTGCCGATGATCAACATCCTCGACCCCTTCGCGCGATTGAACGAGAACGCGCCGGCCGAGTACCGGGGCCTCGACCGCTTCGACGCCCGCAGGAAGGTGGTGGAGGCGTTCGAACGGCTCGGCCTGCTGCGCGGGGTCGACAAGACCCGCCACGCCGTGCCGCACGGCGATCGCTCCGGCGTCGTGGTCGAGCCCTACCTGACCGACCAATGGTACGTCGACGCCAAGACCCTGGCCCAGCCGGCCATCCGCGCGGTCGAGACCGGCGCCACGCAGTTCGCGCCGAAGAGCGCCGAGAAGACCTACTTCGAGTGGATGCGCAACATCGAGCCCTGGTGCATCAGCCGCCAGCTCTGGTGGGGTCACCGCATTCCGGCCTGGTGGGGTCCCGATGGCCGCGTCTTCGTCGAGGAGACCGAGGCCGCCGCCCAGGCCGCCGCCCGGGAGCATTATGGCCGCGACGAGCCGCTCCGCCAGGATGAGGACGTCCTCGACACCTGGTTCTCGTCGGCGCTGTGGCCGTTCTCGACCCTGGGCTGGCCGGAGAAGACCGAGGACCTCGCCCGCTTCTACCCGACCACGACCCTCGTCACGGGCCTCGACATCATCTTCTACTGGGTCGCCCGGATGATGATGATGGGCCTGCACTTCACCGGCGAGGTCCCGTTCCGCCAGGTGTTCTTCAACGCCATGGTGCGCGACGCCTACGGCGCCAAGATGTCGAAGACCAAGGGCAATGTCGTCGACCCGCTGGAGCTGGTCGACGAGTACGGCGCCGACGCCCTGCGCTTCACTCTGACCGCGATGAGCGGCGCCAATCGCGACATCAAACTCTCGCGTCAGCGCATTGAAGGTTATCGCAATTTTGGCACTAAGCTCTGGAACGCTGCGCGCTTCTGCCAGATGAATGGCTGCGAGCGCCTGGAGGGTTTCGATCCGGCCGGCGCGACGCTCACCCTCAATCGCTGGATCCGCGGCGAGACCGCCTGGACCGCCAAGGCCGTCACCGAGGCTCTGGAGACCTGCGCCTTCGACGAGGCGGCCGGCGCGCTCTACCGTTTCGTCTGGAACGTCTTCTGCGACTGGCACTTGGAGTTCGCCAAGCCGCTGCTCACCGGCCACGACGAGTTCGCCAAGGCCGAGACCCGCGCCGCGACCGCCTGGGTGCTCGACGAGATCCTGAAGCTGCTGCACCCGATCATGCCCTTCATCACCGAGGCGCTGTGGGAAGCGACCGCCGAGTACGGCCCGCCGCGCGGTTCGATGCTGATCACCGCGCCGTGGCCGGAGTTGCCGGCTTCGTATGTCGACGCCGAGGCCGCCGCGGAGATGGACCTCGTGATCGCCGCGATCAGCGAAGGACGCTCCGTGCGTTCGGAACTGAACGTGCCGCTGTCGGCGCGGCCGCCACTGCTGGTGACCGAGGCCGACCCGCGCCAGCGGCGCATCCTGGAGGCCAACGGCGCCGCGATCCGTCAGCTGCTGCGCGTGGACGCGATCCGCTTCGATGTCACCGCTGATGCCGGTTCGGTCCCTTACACCGCCGAGGGCGCGGCCTTGGCCCTGCCCGTGGCCGAGTTCATCGACCTTGCCGCCGAGCGTGCGCGCCTCGTCAAGGAAATCGCCTCGCTCGTCGCCGAGATCCAGAAACTCGGGGCCAAGCTCTCCAACCCCGACGTCGTCGCCCGGGCGCCGGAGGAGGTGGTCGACGAGAACCGCGAGCGCCTCGCCGACGCCGAAGCTTCCAGGGCCCGGCTGGAAGCGGCGTTGAAGCGATTGCGGGCGGCGGGGTAGGGCGCCGCGCCCGCTATCAGGACGACGGCGGCGGCGCAGCGGCGATGTCGATCACGCAGACCATCGTGTCGAGCTTATGCGGGGCGCAGCCGACGCCGGCGCGGCGCAGGAGCGGGTCCAGCAGGTCGCGGCGATGGCGGCCGGCGGGATCGCCGCTGTCGACGATGAGCTGGCGCACGACGCCTTCGGCGCTCGTCTGGCCCAGCGACATTTCCTCGGCGAAGATTCCCGACCAGACGCCGTGACGCCGCATCCGCTCGCCGGCGCTCGACCCGTCCGCGCCGACGTGATCGAAGCCGCCGCGAGATCCCTGGTCAGCCGCATGTTCCGCGGCCGCCGCGGCGAGTCCGGCGGTGGGGGCCAGCGGCGCCTCCGGCGGCAGCGCCTCGAGATAGGCCGCCGCCTCGCGTCCCGCGGGATCGCCGCCCAATCGGCGGGCATATTCCCGAGGATGTGTGCGCACGTAGTTGATTTCGTTCAGGACGGCCGACTCGAGGCGAACATGCGCGGAGTCGACGCCCTCCTCGCGCACCGGTTCGACGGTGACAGGGTGGCCGTGAGTCGCGAGCGGCGCGAGCAGGACCAGCGACGTGACGAGCCCAGCGATCGGCTTCGCGGGCAGGCGCAGCGATTGGCCCATCCCGGCCCCTCTCCTGGTGCGCCGTGATTGTCTCAGGGCGGCGACGGGAGGTCCAGCGGGCTCCGACACGCAGTGGAGCCGCCTCGAAAAACGCGATAGCTGACGCCGCTTCGACTCGGCTTTCCAGGTCGCGGCTCAGGAGATCGTCATGCCGGCGCGGACCAGGCCATCGCGACGCGGAGCCGAGGCTTGAGCCCGGGCGCGATGTTTTGCGTCTACGGCGAGCCGCCCGCGGCGCTCGCCACGGTTCCGGCCGGGGCGGTGCAGGTCTCGCCGCTGGTTCCAGGCGCGGCGGACCTGGAAGCGCTGGCGGCCGGCAGCCTCTGCGGCGCGGTGGTCGCCGCCCCGCCGGGGACGATCGAGCGCCGCGGCACGATCGCGCGCCTGCTCCAGGCCCTCGCTCCGGGCGCGCCGCTCACCGTGATGGCGCCGAAGGCCAAAGGCGGCGGCCGCCTGCGCGAGGACCTGGAGGCGTTCGGCTGCGCGGTGGCCGAGACCGGCCGCAAGCATCAGCGGATCTGCCAAACGCGGCGGCCCGACGCTCCGACAGGCCTCGACGAGGCCATCGCCGCGGGCGCGCTCCGCTATTCCGAGGCGATCGGCCTGTGGACCCAGCCGGGCGTGTTCAGCTGGGACCGGCCGGACCGCGGCACACGACAGCTCCTGGCCGCGCTCCCGCCCCTCGTCGGCCACGGCGCCGATCTCGGCTGCGGTCTGGGCGTGCTGGCCCGCGGCGTCCTCGCCTCGAGCGACGTCACCCGCCTCGACCTGGTCGACATCGACCGCCGGGCGGTCGCGGCCGCCAGGCGCAACGTCGAAGACCCGCGCGCCGCGTTCCACTGGGCCGACGCCCGCGCCGCGCCCCGGCTCTCGGGCCTCGACTTCGTGGTGATGAACCCGCCCTTCCACGACGGCGGCCTCGAGGACCGCGAGCTTGGCCGGGACTTCGTCCGACGCGCTCACCGGATCCTGCGCCCCGGCGGGGTGCTATGGCTGGTCGCCAACCGGCATCTTCCCTACGAGGCGGTGCTGAATGGATCATTCGCCCAGGTGACGCCGCACGGCGAGGACGCCGGCTTCAAGGTCTACGAGGCGCGGCGATGAGCGCGACGCTCCGTCTCGACCGGCTGCTGGCGAACATGGGCTACGGCTCGCGGCGGGAGGTGCAGGCGCTGGTCCGCGCCGGCCGGGTGCTGCTCGACGGCGAGGCGGTGGCGGACGCCGACCTGCGGCTGGCGGTGACGCCGGAGCTGG
>DATJRL010000020.1:0-8318 GCA_035504785.1 Caulobacteraceae bacterium | reverse complement strand
TGCGGGGAAGGGTTGGGGATGGGGGTGTCAACTCGGTCGTTGTTGATTTGGTTCGGGAATTTCCGGCAAGCAGAGCGCTTGCACCCTCGCCCCCGACCCCTCCCCGCAAGGGGGAGGGGAGTTATGCAACAGCCCCTCAAGAGGGGGAACTCTACCCGAGCGCCTGATCTGTCGCCCGCACCAAAGCGTCGATGATGCCGGGTTCGGTGGAGGCGTGGCCGGCGTCCCAGATGATCTCGAACTTGGCGGAGGGCCAGGCGTGTTTCAGCGCCCAGGCGCTCTCCAGCGGCGTCACCACGTCGAACCGGCCCTGCACGATCCAGCCTGGCAGGTTCGCGATCCGGCCGATGTTCTGCAACAGCCACCCGTCGTGGTCGAAGAAACCGCGATTGGCGAAGAAGTGGCACTCGATCCGGGCGAAGGCGATGGCGAAGTCGACCTCGTTGAACTTGGCCGGCCGCGCCTCCGGGCCGCGCAAGGAGATGGTGTCGCCCTCCCACTGGCTCCAGGCCGCCGCCGCTTCGGCCTGCACGCGCCGGTCGTGGTGGGTGAGGCGTTTGTGGTAGGCGCCGATCATGTCGCCGCGCTCGGCCGCCGGGATCGGGGCGCAGAAGCGCTCCCAGGCGTCCGGAAACAGCATCGAGGCGCCGTCCTGGTAGAACCATCGCAGCTCCCGCTCGGTGAGCAGGAAGACGCCGCGCAGCACCAGGCCCGCCACGCGCTCCGGATGGGTGATGGCGTAGGCGAGCGCCAGCGTCGAGCCCCAGGAGCCGCCGAACACCGTCCACTTCTCGACCCCGAGGCGCTTGCGCAGGCGCTCGATGTCCGCGACCAGCGTCCAGGTGGTGTTGTCGTGCAGCGAGGCGTTGGGGCGGCTCTTGCCGCAGCCGCGCTGGTCGAACAGCGCCACCCGCCATCGCGTCGGATCGAAGAACCGGCGCATGGTGGTGTTGATCGCCCCTCCCGGGCCGCCGTGCAGCACTACCGCCGGTTTGCCGGACTTGGAGCCGCACTCCTCGTAGTAGATCTCATGCAGGCCGCCGGCGGGCAGCCAGCCCGCGGCGAAAGGCTCGACCTCTGGGTAGAGGCCGCGCCGCCCGGCGGCGGACATCGCGACGGGAGCCGGCGTGCTGCGTTCCATCGGCAAGTCTTCTAGACCGGAAAGCGTCTGCCAAGCCAGTCGAGGATGACGCGGCTGGTCTCTTCCGGCTTCTCCTGCTGCGTCCAGTGGCCGGAGCCCTTGATCAGCGCTTTCTCCAAGTCGAGCACGTAAGCCTCCATGCCCTCGGTCGCCGAGGGCGGCAGCACGGCGTCGAGCTCGGCCATCACCATCAGCGAAGGCGCCTTCACCTGGTCCGCCACCCCCTCGCCGAGCCGCCAGTTGCGGGTGAAGTTGCGGTACCAGTTGATGCCGCCGGTGAAGCCGGTGCGCTGGAACGTCTCCACGAACACCGCGAGTTCGTCGGGGGTCAGGAAGCTCTCGCGGGGATCGAAGGCGGGGTCGTAGGCGGCCAGAATGTTGACCAGCGCGAAGGCGGAGGGATCGCCCGGCTTGCGCTCGGTGCGGAAGCCCGCGCCGACGTCGGTCGCGCCGGGCGGCGGCCGGCGCAGGAAGAAGCCCATGGTCTTGGCGACGTCCTTGGCCAGGATCGCGTCGGCCTCGCCCGGCTTCTGGAAGTGGACGATGTACATCTCCTCGCCGAGCCGTTCGCGCATCTGGGCGATGGGGTCGACGTCGCCGCGCGCCGTGAACGGGGTGTTGAGGCCGATGACGCCAGCGGTGCGGTCCGGGTGGCGCAGCGCCATCTGCCAGACCACCAGCCCGCCCCAGTCGTGGCCGCAGAAGACGCCTTTCTCGGCGCCGACGTGGTCGAGCAGGCGACAGAGATCGTCGGTGAGATGGACGATGTCGTAGGCTTCCACCGGCTCTGGCCGCGACGTGAGGCCGTAGCCCCGCTGGTCCGGCGCGATCGCCCATCGGCCGGCGGCGCCCAGGGCCTTCAGCTGATGACGCCAAGAGAACGCCAGCTCGGGAAAGCCGTGGCAGAACACGACGGGCGCGCCGCCGCGACGGCCGACCTCGTAGAAGGCCATTCGAACTTCGCCGAGATCGGCGTAGTGCGCCGGCGGCATCATGGTCTCGAGCGCGGACATCGGCGGCCTCCCTAGCTGGCGGGCGACCTTGAGACCGGGGAGCGCCCGGGGCAAGGCTCACGGTGGGTTCCCACTAGGTCCGGGCGTCGGATGGGGGTGCAGCGAGCGCCGCCCACACCACCACCGCCCATCCGGCCAGAAAGCTCAAGCCGCCGAAAGGCGTGACGACGCCGATCCAGCGCGGCGCGCCGAGCGCCAGGGCGTAGAGCGAGCCGGAAAACAGCAGCGTGCCCGCCAGGAAGAACGGCGGGGCGAAGCGGGCGCGCGGCGCGGTAGGGACCAGCGCCTCGCAGGCCAGCATCGCCAAGGCGTGGAAGAACTCGTAGGTCGAGCCCGTATGCATCACCTCCCGATCCGGCGCCGCCGAAAGTCCATGGGCGGCGAAGGCGCCGAACGCGACCGCCAGGAAGGCGCTCGCCGCCCCCACCGCGATCCAGAGTCGCCTGTTCCGGAACATTGACTGCCCTTCCGTCATGGCCGCATCGAGGTCCGCAGATTAGGGTGCGCGGACGCCTGGATGGAAGCGAGCCGGCACTCAAGTCCGGCATGGGAGGAATGCGATGGCCCTGACCAAAGGCGACGATTTCCCGATCCACCAGACCAGCGAGCCGATCGCCTACGCCGGCACCGATCGCAATTTCTACGACCGCTACTTCTTCAACGGCTACGCGTATGAAGGCGAGCTGTTCTTCGCCGCGGCGATGGGCGTCTACCCGCACCTGAACATCATCGACGCCGCCTTCGTGGTGGTCCGCGACGGCGTCGAAACCGCCCTGCACGCCAGTCGATGGCTCGGCATGGAGCGGATGGACACCAGTGTCGGCCCCATCAGCATCGAGGTGTTGGAGCCGCTGCAAAGGTTGAAGCTGACAGTCGACGCGCCGGACAAGGGCATCAGGGCCGAGATCGTCTTCGAGGGTCGCGCCTTCCCGATCGAGGAGCCGCGGTTCATCCGCCGCAACGGCCCGCGCACCATGATGGACTACACGCGCCTCACCCAGAATGGCCGCTACACCGGCTGGCTGGACGTGGACGGCAAGCGCGAGAGCGTCGACGGCTTCGTCGGCACCCGCGACCGCTCGTGGGGCATCCGCCCGATCGGCGCGCGGGATGCGCAGGAGGGGGCGCCGCCGCAACCTGGACAGTTCTTCTGGATTTGGTCGCCGTGCAACTTCCCGGCCGGTTCGTTCTTCTTCCACACCAACGACGACGGCGCCGGCGAGCCGTGGAACCGGCGCGCCGTCTGGGCGCGCGATGGCGTCGACGCCGCCGGCCTCCACGAGATCAAGACCAGCGACATCGCCATCGAGTGGAAGAGCGGCACACGCCACGCCAGGCGGGCGGTCGTGCACGTGAAGGACCCGACCGGCGACCGCGAGGTCATCTTCGAGCCCCAGTACGAGTTCTTCATGCTGGGCCTCGGCTATGGACATCCGAAGTGGACCCACGGCGCCAACCAGGGCCAGCTCGCGGTCGAGCGCGAGGACATCAAGCTCTCCGACGTCGACGTCCGAGCCCCGCACCACTTGCACGTCCAGGCGCTGTGCAAGGTCACCTACAAGGGCGGCGACGCCGGCGAGCAGGTCGGGCGCGGGGTGCTCGAGCAGTTGGTGATCGGACCGCATGCGCCATCCGGCTTCCGCCAGATGCTGGACTACGCCCCTTGAGCGCAACCTTCGCCGAACGCCTCGCCGCCTACCTCGCCCGCGCCTGGGGCGGGCCGGTGACGATCGAAGCCCTGGCCCGAATCTCCGGCGGGGCGAGCCGCGAGACCTACCGGTTCGACGCGGTCACCGCAGGGGCCCGCAAGCCGCTGATCCTGCGCCGCGATCCGCCCGGCAGCCTCATCGAGACCGACCGCCGCCTCGAGTTCATGGCGCTGAAGTCGTTCCATGGGCGTGGCGTCGCCGCGCCAGAGCCGCTGATCCTCGAACGGGAGGGCGCGGAACTGGAGCGGCCGTTCTTCATCATGGCCCGGGTGGACGGTGGCGCGACCGCCAGCCCGTTCTCGCCCGACCCCTACGCGCCGCACGCGGCCGAGCTCGGGCGCGACTTCTTCGCCACCCTCGGTCGCATCGCCGCCGCCGATCCGGCGACCTTGCCGATCGCGGACGTGGCCGAGACGCCCGCGCCGGACGCCTGCTGGCGGCGCGAGCTCGACTACTGGGCGGACGTCATCGACGCCGACGAGCAGCACCCGCAGCCCATCGTCCGCGCCGCCATCCGCCGCCTGCGCGCCCATCCGCCGCCGCCGGCGCAAAAGCTCGCGGTGGTGCACGGCGACTACCGGTCCGGCAACTTCCTGCACGACGGCGCCGGGCGGATCGTCGCGGTGCTGGACTGGGAGATGGCCCATATCGGCGATCCGCTCGAGGATCTCGCCTGGGCGCTCGACCCACTCTGGCGTCACGGCGAGACCGAACGCGTCGCCGGCATGCTGCCCAAGGCCGATGCGATCGCGGTGTGGGAAGACGCGAGCGGCCTGAAGGTCGATCCGGAGGCCTTCCGCTGGTGGGAGCTGTTCGCGTCGGTGAAGGGTCAGGCGATCTGGATCTCGTCGGCGAAGGAGTATCGGGACGGCGGCTTCTCCGAGCCCGTGCTCTGCTTCTCCGGCTGGGTGACGGCGCGCCGGCAGGACGAGATCCTCGCCGCGCAACTCGCCGAGAGGTGGCCCCTATGACGCCGACCGTTCGAGACGTGCTGCAAGGCTGCGTGGCGGCCCTGTCGCGACCCGTCGCGCCGGAAGCCGGTCCCGACTACGCCGCCAGTCGCGTCGGCATCGTCAGCATGCTGACCATGATGGCGGCGGCGGAGGCCGAGCGGTGCGCCGGCGCGGCGATCAAGGAGAACGCAGACATTCGCGCGGCGTTCGCGGACGTTCCCGCCGATTATGACGCGTCGCTCGCCGGCCGGCTCTCGGCCGCCGCGCGGGAGGTCGATGAGGACCTTGACGTTCCGGCGCTCGACGCCGTCAACGCCCGGCTTCGCGACCTGCTGATCGAACTGCACCAGGCGGTGGAAGCGGCCGGCGACGCCGCCACGGACGCCAACATCCTAGCCCTCTACGTCCGCATGGCAGCCGGCCGCCGCATGTAATCCGGGCGGGCGCCGTTCGTCGCGACGCGCTTCCTGATCGGTTTCTCGACCATGGCTTCCGGGAAGTTGTTCGACGCCGTCGGCGCTCGCGGCTATCTTGCGATGACCGCCGTCGCCCTCGCCGGGCTCGTCGGCGCGGCCAGCCTGGGCGTCTGCAGCGCGGGCGAAACGTCGCGGTGGTGGGCGATCGCGCTTGACGCCAGGGCCGGACGGCGCGAGGCGCTATCACGAACGCGTGTTCCACGGGGGAAACGTTGAGTTGGCTCGTCGTGGCCTGGACATGGGCGAGAGTCCTGGCGATGGCCGCAGCAGTGGTCGTGCTGGCCGCCCTCGGCTGGGACGAGTACGTCAAGCTGATGCGCTTCCAGCCGCTCGGCATCGACTTCATGCCGATGTGGGCGGCCGGGCATGAGATTTTCCGGCACCCCGAACGGGTCTACGACTTCGCCAAGCTGACCCACTTCCAGCACCCGCTGCTGGAAGGCTTTCGCGGGCCGCGCCCGTTCGTCTATCCGCCGACCTCATTGCTGCTGTTCGCGCCGATCGCGTGCGTCCCGTTCGGCCTCGCCAACGCGCTCTGGACCATTTTCGGCCTGGTCGCGATGCTGTGCGCCCTGGCCGGACCGGCGCCGCGTCCCTTGGTGCTGACCGCCATGGTGCTGATGCCCGCCGGGGTCCTGGTGCTGCTCACCGGGCAGATCACCTTCCTGATCGTGGCGATGACCGTCGGCGGGCTGCTCGGTCTGGAGAGACGACCGTTGCTGGCCGGGACCCTGTTCGGGCTGGCGGGCGTGCTGAAGCCCCAGGCCATGGTGCTCCTGCCGGTGGCGCTGATCGCCATCGGCCAGTGGCGGGTGGTCGCGACGACGGCGCTCGTCGCCGGCCTCGCCGTCGTCGCCTCGCTCATCGTTTTCGGCGGCGCGGCCTGGATCGACTGGCTGCTGGCGCTCGGGCAGTTCGGCCACTGGGTGATGCGGGCCTACGCGCTCGAGGAATGGATGGTGACGCCCACGGCCCTCGGCATGAACCTGCGGCTGGACCCGGGCTCCCTCGACGTTTGGCGGCTCGGCTTCGCGGTCGGGGCGGTGGCGATGGTCGTTGTGGTGTTCCGCAGCACCGGCGATCTCGCCCGTCGCGTCGCGGCGCTGCTCGGCGGGAGCCTGTTCATCACGCCTTACGCCATGCACTACGACGCGGCGTTGGTGGCGCCGGCGGCCGCGATCATGCTGGCGCAGCGGCCAAGCCCCGCCCCCTGGATCCTGGCCGCGATCGCGTCCGCGATCCTGTGCCTCGCATCGCAACCCCACTGGGGCTCGGCGGCCGTGACCGCCTTCACCCTCTTCGCCGCATTGATGCCCGCGAGGGCGCTTGCTTGGCGATCTTCCGAGTTCGAAGCCGGCAGGCTGTGGCCCAGGCCCGCGCCTCGTCCGCTCCGTCTGGAGGGGACCGACCGGGCATGAGCGGGGTCAAACCGACGGCGACGCATGCTAATGTGCCGCCAGGCCAGTTCTCGCGCGGGAGACCATTCTGACCAGCCAGCTTTCCGCAGCGCGCGACGACCAGGCGACGGTCGATGTCAGTTTCGTCCTGCCCTGCCTGAACGAGGTGCAGTGCCTGGAGCCCTGCATCGTCATGATCCGCGAAGCGCTCGCCGATCTCAAATCCCGGCTGGGCCTTAGCGGCGAGATCATCGTCGCCGACAATGGCAGCACCGACGGCAGCCAGGCGCTGGCCATGCGCCTGGGTGCGCGCGTGGTGCCGGTTCCCGAGCGAGGCTACGGCGCGGCGCTGCGCGGCGGCTTCACCGCCGCGCGCGGGCGCTACCTGGTGATGGGCGACGCCGACGGGTCTTACGACTTCCGCGAATCCCCTCCGATGATCGAGAAGTTGATGGGCGGCGCGGGTCTGTGCATGGGCTCGCGCTTCAAGGGCGGCATCAAGCCGGGCGCCATGCCCTGGAAGAACCGCTACATCGGCAACCCGGCTCTCACCGGCATTCTCAACCTGCTGTTCCGCTCGAACGTGGACGATGCCCATTGCGGGCTGCGCGCCCTGACCAAGGCCTGCTTCGAGCGGCTCGGCCTCACCGGCTCGGGCATGGAGTTCGCCAGCGAGATGGTGATCAAGGCCGCGCTGAAGGGCGAGGTGATCGCCCAGTCGCCGGTGACCCTTTCGCCCGACCTGCGCGATCGGCCGCCGCACTTGCGTCCCTGGCGCGATGGCTGGCGGCACCTGCGCTACCTCTTCATGCTGAGCCCGTTCTGGCTGTTCGCGGCGCCGGCGATCGTGGTCGCGAGCGCCGGGGCGGTGATCCTGGCCATCGCCAGTTGGTTCGCGCTGACGGAGCCGCACGCGCGCTCGTTCTTCGGCGACTATTGGGTGGTGCTGGCCGGGGCGATGGTCGCCGCTTCCCACAACGCGGGGCTTTTCGGCTTCGCCAGCTACCTGCTCGGCGTGCGCAACGGCTATCGCCGGCCGGGCGGCTGGATGGCGAAACTGGCGCGCAGCGTGACGCTGGAGACCATGCTGATCGGCGGCGGTTTGCTGATGCTGGTCGGCTTCGCGGTGCTGGTCGCCGTCGCCTTCTCTTGGCTGGCGCGCAACTTCGGTCCGGCGCCGCGCGTGCTGCCGGCCGTGCTGGGCACGCTGCTGATGACGCTGGGCGTGCAGAACATCTTCGGCGGCTTCATTCTGTCCATCGTCAGCGGGCATGAGGCGCGCTTTTTGGAGGGCGCGGCCGAGGTGCAGGCGCACATGGTCGCGAAGGGGGAGGAAGCGACCGCGCTTTAGCGGCAAGGAGGGCTCAGGCTACGGCGGGTGTCCTCCTCACACCGTCAGGAGAGCACGTGAGCGAGTTCCACAAGCCAAATGAAGGGGTTGCGGTAAGTGATAACGACTTCGTCGTTCGTATAGGTGGTCGTCGAGTCGAGTACATAGAAAACGGCAAGACAGTAACTTTGCCTGCCGAGTACTCAACCGATCCATTCCGCTTGACGTTATACAAGACGACGCGTGGACCGCGCGCGCTCCCGGACGCCGACCGCATCTACGACAATGCCGAGAGAGCC
>DATJRL010000019.1:0-7298 GCA_035504785.1 Caulobacteraceae bacterium | reverse complement strand
CAGCGCGGTGAGAGCGGCGGCGGCGCCGATCGCCGCGAACGGAAACAGCGCCAGCAGGACCCCGCGCGCGTCCTTGCCGCCCACGAGCAACGCCCCGGCCAGCAACGGACCGATGATGGCGCCGATGCGGCCGACGCCGATTACGCCGCCGGGGCCCGTGCCACGCATCCGCACCGCACAGTAGTCCGGCGCCAACGCGTAGAGCCCGGTCGGGGCGCTGGAGATGAAGAAGCCGGCCACGAGACACGCGGCGCCAGCCTCCGCCCTCGGCGACCGCCGCCAGACAGCAAAGCACGACGGTGGTCGCGGCCCGTCCCGACGCCGGCGCGGCCGCCCCGCTGGCAATGTCCATGACGCGCCCTTTTACCCGGACCCATTCAGCCCGAGGCGCGCAGCCGGGGCAACTGCCGCGTCCCATTCCATGTCATCCCGCACGGAGCCGCGCAGCGGCGCAGATGCGGGATCTGCTTCTCATCGGCGGCGACGAGGAGGTCCCGGCTGAGTCCGCTGCGCGGCTCGCCGGGATGACGGTGCTTGTACCTGACGAACTGGGTCAGGCTCACCGCCCGGTGAAGATCGGCGCGCGCTTCTCGCGGAAGGCCGCGCCGCCCTCGCGGACGTCCTGGCTGGGGTTGGTGATCATCACCGCCAGCTGGGCGTCGACCAGCGACGACTCGAAAGTGGAGTCCTGGGCGCGCTGCATCATGGTCTTGGTCATGCGCACCGCCAGCGGCGCCTTGGCCGCCAACGCCTCGCAGAACGCCAGCGTCCGCTCTACCAGATCCTCGCCGCAGACCTCGGTGACGAGGCCGAGCCGCTGGGCGGTCGCCGCATCGTAGATCTCGTGCAGCAGGCTCATCTTCAGGGCGCGGTCGTAGCCCATGAAGCGCGGGAACAGCCACGCGCCGCCCTCGTCGGGCAACAGGCCGAAGCGGTTCGACGTGTCCCCGAGCTTGGCGTTAGGGCCGGCGAAACGGAAGTCGCACGCCAGCGCCAACGCCAGGCCGCCGGCCACCGCGTAGCCGTCGATCATCGCCACCGACGGTTTGTCGATGGCGCGCAGCAGGGTCAGCACCGGCTGCATGCCGTCGCGCATCTCGCGGCCGTGGCCCATGGGCTGGGTGGTGACGCGGCGGCGATGCTCCGGCTCGGACCCCGCGCCGGAGATGTCGCCGCCGGTGCAGAAGGCGCGCGGTCCCGCGCCGGCGAGGATCAGGGCGCGCAGATCGTCGTCGTCGCGGTAGTCGGCGATCGCCGCCTGCAGCTCCTGGCTCATGCGCCAGTTGTAGGCGTTCATCTGCGGCTCGCGGTTCAGGGTGATCTTCGCCACGTGCGGCCGCGGCGTGTCGCAGACGATGGTTTCGTAGGCGGAACTGGCGAGCATGGCGGGTCCTCCGGCGCCGGCCCGGCCGGCGTTCACCCCGCGCTTTAGGCTTCCCACGGACGCGGCGCCACCCGTTTAGGAGCGGCCCTTGCAGGTCCCGTCCGGCGGCTGAACGTCGAACTGGAACTCCACCCGGACAATCTGGGCGACCGGGCCGGTGCGGACCTCGAGGGTCTTGGCGACCTTCAGGGCGCTGGCGCCGAAACCCTGGTCCGAGGGCGTCTCCTCGTCGATCGCGCACTGATCGAGCCGGCCGCTGTAGGCGTTGCATTCCAGCGTGACGTGGCCGGACATCCCCGCCTGGCGTGCGGCCTGCGGATAGAGCCGCTCCGGCTTATTCGGCGGATAGGCGAGGTCGAAGGGCGAGATGGCGACCGTCACTGTCGGGCGCGGCGCGCAGCGCTCGGCCGCCACGGCTGCAGACGGCGACAGCATCGCCAGCGCCCCCAGCATGGCTCGGATCGGCGCGGCCCGGCTCAGAACGGACTTCGGACAGGGCAAGGCGACGCGGGACCTCAGAGCGACCGCTTCACTTCTTCGAGGTTGAAGCACTCGATGAAGTCGCCTTGCTTGATGTCCTGGAAGCCCTGGAAGGCCATGCCGCACTCCTGGCCCGCCGTGACCTCGTTGACCTCGTCCTTGAAGCGCTTGAGCGTCTGGAGAACGCCCAGCTCCAGCACCACCACGCCTTCGCGGACGATGCGGACGCGCGCGCCCTTGCGAACCGTGCCTTCGGTGACCCGGCAGCCGGCGACCTTGCCGACCTTCGAGATGTCGAACACCTGCAGCACCTCGGCGTTGCCGAGGAAGGTCTCGCGCTGGATCGGCGCGAGCATGCCCGAGAGCACGCCTTTGATGTCGTCCAGCAGGTCGTAGATGATCGCGTAGTAGCGGATCTCCACGCCCTCGCGCTCGGCGAGGTCGCGAGCCTGGCGCGAGGCGCGGACGTTGAAGCCGAGGATCGGCGCGCCCGAGCCCTTGGCCAGCATCACGTCGCTTTCGTTGATCTGGCCGGCGCCCGACAGGATGATCCGTGCGCGGACCTCGTCGGTGCCGATCTTGTCGAGCGACGAGACGATGGCCTCGGCCGAACCCTGGACGTCGGCCTTCACCAGCAGCGGCAGCTCGGAGACCTTCTTGTCGGCCAGGCGCGCCATCATGTCGGCCAGGGTGGTGCTCGACACCGGCGTGCCGGCCCGTTCGCGCTTGACGCGGATGCGGTACTCGGTGAGT
The DNA here is from genome assembly GCA_035504785.1 of Caulobacteraceae bacterium. Taxonomy (GTDB): domain Bacteria; phylum Pseudomonadota; class Alphaproteobacteria; order Caulobacterales; family Caulobacteraceae; genus Acaudatibacter. The sequence continues at coordinate 4,681 of DATJRL010000019.1, read as the reverse complement.
TCGCGGGCGCGGGCTTCGTCCTCCACGACCGCGAAGGCTTCGCCGGGATCGGCGGCGCCGTCGAGGCCGAGGATCTCCACCGGGGTCGAGGGTTCGGCTTCCGACACCTGCTCGTCGCGTTCGTTGAGCAGGGCCCTGACCCGGCCCCAGGATGCGCCCGCCACCACGATGTCGCCGCGATGCAGCGTGCCGCGCTTGACCAGCACGGTGGCGACTGCGCCGCGGCCGCGATCGACCTTGCTCTCGATCACCACGCCGTCCGCGGAGCGGTCGGGGTTGGCCTTGAGGTCCATCACCTCGGCCTGCACCAGGATCGCCTCGATCAGCTCGTCGAGCCCGGTCTTCTGGGTGGCGGAGACTTCCACGACCTGGGTGTCGCCGCCCAGGCTCTCGACCACCACCTCATGCTGCAACAGCTCGTTGATCACCCGCTGCGGATTGGCGTCGGGCTTGTCGATCTTGTTGATCGCCACGATCATCGGGGCGCCGGCGGCGCGGGCGTGCTGGATCGCCTCGACCGTCTGCGGCATGACGCCGTCGTCGGCGGCCACCACCAGCACCACGATGTCGGTGACATTGGCGCCGCGGGCGCGCATGGCCGAGAAGGCCGCGTGGCCCGGGGTGTCGAGGAAGGTGACCCGCTGGCCGTCCTTCAGCCGCACCTGATAGGCGCCGATGTGCTGGGTGATGCCGCCGTGCTCCCCGCCGGCGACGTCGGTGGAACGCAGGGCGTCGAGCAGCGAGGTCTTGCCGTGATCGACGTGGCCCATGACGGTGACCACCGGAGGCCGCGGCAGCAGGTGATCGTCGACGTCCTCTTCGCCGATGAAGCCCACCTCGACGTCGCTCTCCGAAACGCGCCGCACGGTCATGCCGAAATCGGCGGCGACCAGCTCGGCGGTGTCGCTGTCGATGACGTCGTTGATCTTCAGCATCAGGCCCTGACGCATCAGGAACTTGATGATCTCGACGCCGCGCACGGCCATCCGGCCGGCCAACTCCTGGACGGTGATCACGTCGGGGATCACCACCTCGCGCGAGGTCTTGGCCGCCTCGGCCTGACCGCCCTTGCGCTTCTCGCGCTCGCGTTCGCGGGCCCGGCGGACCGAGGCCAGGGAGCGCATGCGTTCGACGGCATCCTCGTCATCCCCGGCCAGGGCCTGGATGGTGAGACGGCCCTCGCGGCGCTTGGGCTCGCCCTTGGTGCGCGAGACCGCTTTCGCCGTCGCGGCGGTCTTGCCGCGGCGCGCGTCGGCGGATTCTTCGTCGAAGTCCGGACGGCGGTCGAGGTTGAGGCTGCCTGGGCGCGGCGTCTGACGGGTGGCGCGCTGGATCTCGGGGCCGGACGGCGGCGGCGCGGGACGCCCGGCGCCAGGCGGACGCGGGCCGCCCGGACGGCCGCCTTCCCGGGCCGGCGGCCGGGGGTTCAGCGCCGAGTAGCGGACGGTCTCGCCGGGTCGGCCGGGCGGCCGGTCGCCGCGCGGGGCGCCGGCGCTGTCGCGATTGTAGCCGCCGCCCTCGCGGGGGCCGCGACCCTGGTAGCCGCCGCCTTCGGGGCGTGGGCTGCGACCCTGGTAGCCGCCACCTTCGGGACGCAGGCCCCGCGAGTCGCGGTTGTAACCGCCTTCGCGCGGCGGGGCGCCATCCCGGCTGTAGCCGCCTTCGCGCGGCGGAGGGCGATCAGGTCGATAGGTCGTGGTGCGCTCGCGGTCGTCGCGGCGCGCGGTGTTCGGGTCGTAGGTGCGGGTCTGCGTCGGCGCGGACGCCGGGCGCGGGGTCTCGGCGCGGACCACCGGGGCCTCGGCGCGCGGCGGCGGCGCCTCGATGCGGGGCGACGGCGCGGCCGGAGCCTGGGCGGGGGCCTCGGCCACGGGTTGGGGAGCGGCGACGGCGGGCTGGGACGCTTCGGCGGCCGGCGCGGAGGCGACGGCCTCGGCCTGGACCACGGCGCGCGCCGCGGCTTCCTCCCGGGCGCGCTGGGCGGCGGCTTCGCGCGCCCTGGCCTCGGCGGCGGCGCGATCCGCGGCCTGGCGCGCCGCGAACTCGGCGGCGACCTTCTGTCGGCGTTGGCGTTCGTCCTCGGAGAGGGCGTGGGCGTCGGCCGACTGGCCGCCCGGGGCCGGACGCACGGGCGCCGGTCCGCGGACGTCGAACGCCGGCGGACGCTTCTCGGCCGGCGACGGCGCGGCGAGATTGGTCGGCGGGCCGCCCATGCGCGGGCGCTTGGTCTCGACGACCACGGTCTTGGTTCGCCCGTGGCTGAAGCTTTGCTTCACGGTGCCGGTGCTCACCGAAGCGCCGGTGCGCGGCTTCAGCGTCAGGGGGGCCCTCGTCGGCCGGTTCTCGTTCTCGTCCGTCATTCGCTCGCTTGACTATACGCCGCGGCCGAAACGCCGGCCAAAAGCAAACTCGTAAACCTGGCCCAGGGCCGGGCGATATCGCACCCGTCCCGACCAGGGCTCCTCGCGCCACCACTCAAGGGAAGAGCGGGCGAAAGCCTGAAAGCCGCTCGACATCGAGTGTCCAGCGCTCGGCGGCCCGCCCCGCAAGGAAGGCGGTGTGTATCACATTCCCGGCCCCCAAGGCCAAACTCAATTCGGCGGAATCGAACAGGGCCAACAGTCGCGGGGCGGGATCGGCCTTGCGGGCCTGAGCCAGAAGCTTTCGACGCCCTTCCTCGGAGCCATCGACAGCCTCGACGAGCCAGGCGACACGGCCGGAGGCGACGGCGGCCAGCACCCTCTCGTAGCCGAAGGTAAGATCGCCGGCCTTGCGCGCAAGGCCCAGCGCGGCCAGCAGACGCTGGCGCATCAGCCGTTCCACCTGGTCGGCGAGATCCGCCGGCGCGACGAGCTTCGCCTTGGCGGCGCGGGCGAACAGGCCCTTCCTCGTCGCCGTCTCCACGGCCTGGCGGCTGGCGGCCACCCACAATCCGCGCCCCGGCAGCTTGCGCGCCAGATCGGGCGTCACCACGCCATCCGGCCCGGCGACGAAGCGCAGGAGTCGCGCCTCGTCCATCGGCTCGCCCGAGACGATGTCGCGGCGCACGCGTGCCGCGGCTGCATGGGTCATCTGCCCTTCTCCCCTTGCGGGAGAAGGTGGCGGGCGGACGCCCGCCGGATGAGGGGTCGCGCCAGAAGCGCAGATTTTCCTGTCAGACGCCGATCCTCGCCTTCCCGTCGACCCCTCGTCCGTCAGCTTCGCTGACACCTTCTCCCGCAAGGGGAGAAGGCAGCCTCAGCTCTCTTCCGCCTCTTCCAGCGCCGCTTCGGCGGCCGCATCGGACTCGCCGAGGGCTTCGTCCTCTTCGAGGAACTCCTCCTCGATCTCCGGCTCGGGCTCGATCCAGCCGGCGGCGACGCGGGCGCGCATGATCAGCCCTTCGGCGTCTTCCGGCGACAGGTTGAAGTCTTCGAGCATGCCGGGCTCGCGCACACGCTCGCCGTCCTTGGTCTCGTAGTAGCCGCGGATGTCGTCGGGCACGAGGCCGGCGAGGTCTTCCAGCGTCTTAACGTCGTTCTCGCCCAGCGCGACGGCGATCGGCAGCGTCATGCCTTCCACTTCGAGCACCTTGTCCTCCACCCCGAGCTCGCGGCGCTTGGCGTCGTACTCGGCGGCTTCCTTCTCCAGGTAGTCGCGGGCGCGGGCCTGGATCTCCTCGGCGGTGTCCTCGTCGAAGCCCTCGATGCCGGCGATCTCGTCCGGCTCGACATAGGCGACGTCCTCGACGGTGGCGAAGCCCTCGGTCACCAGCAGCTGAGCGATGACCTCGTCGACGTCCAGCGCCTCCTGGAAGAGGGCGGTGCGCTCGGCGAACTCGCGCTGGCGGCGCTCCGAGTCCTGGGCCTCGGTGATGATGTCGATTTGCCAACCGGTCAGCTGGCTTGCGAGGCGAACGTTCTGGCCGCGGCGTCCAATGGCGAGGCTGAGCTGCTCGTCCGGCACCACCACCTCGACGCGCCCGGCCTCCTCGTCCATCACCACCTTGCTGACCTCCGCGGGCGCCAGCGCGTTGACCAGGAAGGTCGCCTCGTCGCTGCTCCACTGGATGATGTCGATCTTCTCGCCCTGCAGCTCGGCGACCACCGCCTGGACCCGCGAGCCGCGCATGCCGACGCAGGCGCCGACCGGGTCGATCGAGGAGTCGTTGGAGACCACCGCCATCTTGGCGCGGCTGCCGGGATCGCGCGCCACGGCGCGGATCTCGATCACGCCGTCGTAGACCTCCGGCACTTCCTGGGCGAACAGCTTGGCCATGAAGCCGCCGTGCGCGCGCGACAGCATGATCTGCGGTCCCTTGGTCTCGCGGCGGACGTCGTAGATGTAGGAGCGGACGCGGTCGCCGACCTGGAAGGCCTCGCGCGGGATCGACTGGTCGCGGCGCATGATGCCCTCGCCGCGGCCGAGGTCGACGATCACGTTGCCGTATTCGACCCGCTTGGCGACGCCGTTGACGATCTCGCCGGTGCGGTCCTTGAACTCCTCGTACTGGCGCTCGCGCTCGGCCTCGCGCACCTTGCCGGTGACCACCTGGCGCGCGGTCTGGGTCTGCACCCGGCCGAACTCGAACGGCGGCAGGATCTCGACGTATTCCTTGCCGACGAAGGCGTCCTTGTCGTCGCGCAGCGCGTCGGTGAGGCGCTTCTGGGCGTAGTCGTTGAAGGGCGTGCCTTCGCCGCCC
>DATJRL010000018.1:0-14524 GCA_035504785.1 Caulobacteraceae bacterium | reverse complement strand
GCCGCCGAAGCCGGTCGCCGCGCGCCGCGCCGGCGCCGAGACCCACGTGGCGCCGGGCGATGCGGAAGTGTCGGGCTTCGTCTTCAAGGTGCAGGCCAACATCGACCCCGCCCACCGTGACCGCATCGCCTTCCTGCGGCTCTGCTCGGGCCGCTTCGCCCGCGGCATGAAGCTGAAGGTGGAGAACACCGGCCGCCAGCTCAGCGTCAACTCGCCGATCCTGTTCTTCGCCGCCGACCGGGAGCTGGCCGAGGAGGCCTACGCCGGCGACGTGATCGGCATCCCCAACCACGGCGTGCTGCGCGTCGGCGACAGCCTCTCGGAGAGCGGGACCTTGCGCTTCGCCGGCTTGCCCAACTTCGCGCCCGAGATCCTGCAGCGGGTGCGGGTCAAGGACCCGATGAAGGCCAAGCACCTGAAGAAGGCGCTGGAGGGTCTGGCCGAGGAAGGCGTCACCCAGCTTTTCCGCCCGATCATCGGCGCCGACTTCATCGTCGGCGCCGTGGGTCAGCTGCAGTTCGAGGTGATGGCTGACCGCCTGGAGACCGAATACGGCCTTGACGTGGTGTTCGAGCCGGCCCCCTTCGCCGAGGCCCGCTGGCTGGCGGGGGAGGGAACCGATGTCGAGGACTTCGCCTCCAAGCACCGCGGCGCCATGGCCGAGGACATCGACGAAGCCCCGGTCTTCCTGGCGAAGTCGGCCTGGGAGATCGGCTACGTCACCGAACGCTTCCCGAAGGTGACCTTCGAACGCGCCAAGGAACGGGCCTGAAAGCGTTTTCGGGCTCACGGCGCAGCTTTCCGCGCACGCGCTCGTTAACCATCTCTTAACATTAATTTCTTGCAAACCATTCGGCGCGGGTCTGCTGTGGAGCGCGCGAAGGACCGAGCGGACGCCCGGTCCGCGACGCCCTTAATGGGAGCCCGCCCATGTTCGAGTTCGGTCGAGAGCTTCGGCGTCTGTTCGGCGGCCGGCTGCCCCGCCGCGACGGGTTCACCGGCGGGGACGGGGCGCTGCTCGAACTGCTCGATCTGAAAATGCTCCGGGCGGAAGCCAAATCCGTCGACGTCGCCGCCGGCCGGATCGGCGCCAAGGATCGTCCGAAACGCCACCTCGAAGCCGCCATCGTCTGGCGCGAGCTGGCCCGACGCTCCGGCGACGCCGCGGCGCTGCGCAAAGCGGCGGCGGACGCGGAGCGGGCCGTCGACGGCTTCGCCCTGGCGCATCGCCAGCAAGGCTGGGCGCGGGCGCGGCTGGAGCAGGCGGCCTGCGCCGTGCTGGGCGCCGAGCTGTTCGGCGATCAGGGGCTGGAAGCGGCGGCCGAGCGCGCGGCGACCGAGGCCCAACGCGCCGGCGGCGCGGCCGGAATGATGGCGTTGGCGAGACTGGCGCAGATCCACGCCCGCCGCGCCATGGCCGCCGGCGGCGCGGCCGAGGTTCGCTCGGCGGCGCGGCTCTTCAACGATCCCATCTCGCTGCTGGAAAGCGCCGGCCGGCGCGAGGCGATGCTCAAGCTGGCGGGCGTCGAGGCCCGCATCGCCCGCTCCGACCTGCTCGTCGGCGCCGGCCTGCGCCTGAAGGACGAGGACTTGGTCCGCGCCGGAATCGGCGATCTGACGGCGGCCGAGGAGCGGCTCGACGTCGCTTACGAGCCGCTGCTGCTGAGCCGCATCGCCATCGCCCGAGCCGGCGCAAAGGCCGCGCTCGGCGAGCTCACGGGAGACCTCGCCCGCCTCGCCCGCGCCATCAGCACCCTCGCCGTCTCGCTCGACACCCTGGGCCGCGACCAGAGCCCCCTCGATTGGGCGCGCGGCCAATCCGGGCTGGCGCAGGCGCTCACCCAGCTCGGCGAAGCCACCGAAAACGAGACCGCCTACGCCAAGGCCCTCGCCTGCTACGACCGCGCCGGCGTGGTGCTGCGGGCGGCGCCGGGCCTGGTGCTCCGCGCCGAGATCGCCAGCGGCCGCGGCCTGACCCTGACCCGGCTCGCCGAACTCAGCGGCGATGTCGCCGTGCTCAACGCCGCCGAAGCCGCCTTCAAGACCGAGCTCGAAGCCGGCCCGCACCGCACCGATCCGGTCACCTGGGCGATGCTGCAAGTGCAGCTCGGCCAAGTCTACGTCACCCGCCTGCAGCTCACCGGCAAGGATCGCGGCGAGCGGGCGGCCGCGGCCCTGGCCTTCCAGTCGGCGCTGGAGGTTTTCTCCGAGGAGGGCCTGCGCTCGCTCTCGGCGATCGCCTCCGACAGCCTGGAGCGCCTGAGCGCCGCCAAGGTCGGCTAGCAGGTGCAAGGCGCGCGCGCCCGGCTGCGGGCGCTGTTCGATCGCGCCGTGGCCGCAGTCTCGGCAGACGTCGTCATGCCGAGCGAGCTTCCGTCGGCCGCGGGGTGGCTCGCCATCATCGCGGTGGGCAAGGCGGCCGGCGCGATGATGCGCGCCGCGACGCTGCGGACGGTGTCGCCGATTACCGGGCTGATCGTCGCGCCGCCGGGAGGCCTTCCGGCGGGCTGGACGCCGCCGCCCTCGGTGGCGGTCGTCGAGGGCGGCCATCCGATCCCGAACGCCGGCAGCGTCGCGGGCGCGCAGCAGGCTCTGGCTCTGGCGGCGACGCTGGGACCGGACGACCTGTTGCTTGCACTCGTCTCGGGAGGCGGTTCGGCTCTGATGGCGGCGCCGGCGCCCGGCCTCACGCTCGCCGAAAAGCAGGCCGTAACGCGGGCGCTGCTGCACAGCGGCGCCACCATCGTGGAGATCAACCGTGTGCGGGCCTGCCTGTCCCGCCTCAAAGGCGGCCGGCTGGCGGCCGCGGCGCGGCCGGCGCGGGTGGCGACCTGGCTGATCTCCGACGTGCCGGGCGACGATCCCGCCCTGGTGGCGTCCGGGCCGACCGTGCTGGGAACCGCGAGCCTCGCCGAGGCGCGTGCCATCCTGCGGCGCCACGGCATCGATAGTCCTCCCGCCGCGCGGGTCCTGTCGGATCCGGCCAACGAACCTCCGCGCGCCGAGGCGGACGCCGCGTCGGAGATCCGCGTCCTGGCCACGGCGCGGAACGCTCTTGACGCCGCCGGCGTCCTGGCGCGGGAGCTGGGCTACCAGGTGCTCGATCTCGGCGACGACCTGCAGGGCGAGGCGCGGGACCTCGCCGCCCGCCACGCAGGCCTCGCTCTGCGCTGGGCCGCGACCGGCGCTCGGCGGGCCATCCTGTCCGGTGGAGAGACCACGGTGACCGTGACCAACCCCTCGGGTCGCGGGGGCCGCAATCTCGAATACCTGCTCGCCCTCGCCATCGCGCTGGACGGCGCGCCCGGCGTCAGCGCCCTGGCTTGCGACACGGACGGCGTCGACGGGACCGAAGCCGTCGCTGGCGCGATGATCTTCCCCGACACCCTGGCCCGCGCCCGCGACGCCGGCCTTGATGCGCGGGCCTTGCTCAAGCAAAACGATGCGTTCGTGTTCTTCGAGGCGCTCGGCGACCTCGTCGTCACCGGCCCCACGCTCACCAACGTCAACGACTTCCGCGCGATCCTGATCGACCCGGGCTTGGCCTTCAGACCCTTCTCCCGCAAGGGGAGAAGGATATCTGGAGCGCGTTGAAGTTAGACGGCATCAGCCCGTCACCCCGGACAAGCCCCCGACTTCATCGGGGGCGCCGATCCGGGGGCCGGAAGCGCCGCCACCGAGCTGGAAGTCGTCTGGGAACCGGATGGCCGGCCCCGGATCGGCCTTGCAGGCCGTCCGGGGTGACGAAGAAAGGCGATTCCGAGTCAACTCGACACGCTCTACGCCGCCAGGTCGGGCGTATTGCGGCGCATGCGCCAGAACCTCAGCGTGCGCTGGGCGGCTTCCCGGGTGAGTTCGGCGTAGAGGTCGCCGTACTCGCGCGCCCGCCCCATCGGGTCGGCGTCGCGGTCCAGCACCAGCACCGCGAACGTGAGGAACAGCGAGCGCTCGAAGTCGGCCGCCTTGCAGACGATGGCGAGCGCGTCGAGCTCGCGCTTTTCCAGGATCAGCCGCGCGGTGGCGAAGTCGATGCCCGCCAGCTCGGCCAGCGCCACCATGAACTTGGTGGTCTCGCGGTTGCGCAACATGGTGGCCAGCGACTTTGGCGTCAGCGCCTTGCGGGCCGCCAGGGCGCGCACGTCCTGCTCGGCGGCCGCGTAGTCGCCCGGCAGGGCGCCGTCGCGCACCGCGAGGCGTGTGCGCCCGGCCGCCAGCGCCGCCTCCAGGGCGGCCGGATCCATGAGGGCGTTGCGCTCCAGGATCTTGGCGCGCAGCTTGCTCTCGACCACGAAGTACATCTCGTTCAGCAGATCGACGGGCAGGCTGCTGCGGTTCACCACCGCCTCGTGCAGGGCCGGGTTGGCCTCGGCTCGGACCACCGCCGTTTCGTGCGCCCGACGCGACATCGCCGCGCCTTCGTTGCCGAGCAGCACGCCGAGCGTCTCGTCGTCGCCGCGTTCGACGATCACGTCGGACAGGGCTTCGGAGACGTTGCTCCGCCGCGAGATCGCCTGCAGGTGGCCCTGGCCTCTCGCCCGAGCGACCGCCAGCAGGTCGTCGTCGGTGAGCGCCGGCGACGCTTGCAGGACCGGATGCGCCACCTCGATCGACTCGTCCGCCGCCAAGCTGCGCAGGAGCCGGCGCGGCGCCACGGCGACCGGCGCCAGGCGGCTGGCCAGCTCGGCGCGCACCGCCACTTCCATCTCGCCGGAGAGCTGGGTCATCACGTCGTCGAACAGCGCGAGTTCGGGCGCGGCGTGATCGGGGTCGGCGAAGAAGATGTCGGTCACGCCACGCAGCAGCTCCCGCCGCTTCTCGCTCGACGGTTCCCTGGCCAGCGCGATGAGGTCGTGAAGCTTGGACACCGGACTACTCACCTCCACCGTCCGAGGCGGCGCCCTGTTGGCCGGCCTTGGCGTCGTCGCCGTCGTTGGAAACGCCACCGTCCGACGCGCCGGCGGCGGTTTGCGGCCCGGTCGGCGGTCCCACCAGCACCATCGGCTGGTCCGTGGGCGTTGGGTCGGGATCGGGCGTCAGGCCGAAATCCCGATGCAGCGAATAGAAACGCACGCCGAGCTGGGGCGAGCCGTTGGCCTGGATCGCCGGCGGCGGCGCGCTCGCGGCCTGCGCCGGCGCGGGCGGCGGCGCCGTCATGGCCTGGGCGCTGGGCGGCGGGGTGGAGGGGGGCGGGGCGGAGGGCGGCGGGGCGGAGGGCGGCGGGGCGGAGGGCGGCGGCGCGTTCTGGGCGCTGGAGGGCGGGCGAGACGGCGGCGGCGCGAACGACGGCGATGAGGAGGCGGGCCTCGCGGCGGGCGCGGGCGACCCCTTGCCCGGCCAGTTAAGGAAGGGGCCTTGGTAGGCGACGGGCGGCGCCCGACCCTCGCCCATGACGTCGGGTCGCGGGGGATCGTAGCGATCGTCTTGGGCGGCGGCGACGCCTGCGACGCTCGAGAGCGCCAGCGCCGAAGCCGCCAGGACCGGAAGGGCTCGCATAACGCGACCTGAAAGTGGACTACGCCCCTCTCGTTTAGCCGCGGCGGCTTAAGGGGCGGCTAACGCCGAGCGGGCGGGCGTCCGCGCCACCAGGTCAAGGCGGCGCGCTCGAGACTCTGAAAACCGACGTAAAGCACCCCGCCGAGCAAGGCCAGGGCGACGAGGGCGGCGAAGCTCTTGGCCATCTCCAGGCGGTGGCTGGCCTCCTGGATGCGCCAGGCCAGCCCCTCGGTGGCGCCCGAGCCGGCGCTGAGCTCGCCCATCACCGCGCCGACCAGCGACAGGCCCAGCCCCACCTTCTCGCCCTCCAGGACCTGGGGCAGCGCGGAAGGCGCCCTGAGGCGGGTGAGCCGCTGCCAACGGGTGGCGCCATAGAGATCGAACAGCCGCTCCAGTTCCGGATCGGTCGCGGTCAGGCCGGACAGGGAGCCGGAATAGATCGGGAAGAACGCCACCACCACGGCCAGCGCCACGATGGTGCGGTCGGGATTGTCGATCCCAGCCCAAGCGACGAAGAGGGGCGCGAGCGAGATGATCGGCGTCACCTGCAGGGCGACGGCGATCGGCCGGAAACTGGCCTCGACGATGCGGCTAGAGGCCGCACCCACCGCCGCGAGGTTCGCAAGCCCGCTGACGATCGCGAACGCCGCCAGCGCCGAGGTCAGCGTACGCCCGGCGGACGCGAACAGCGTGGGCGCGTTTTCCCAGAGCGCCATCGCGATCGACGACGGCGTCGGAAGGAAATAGCTCGGCACCGCCAGCAGCCGGCACGTCGCCTCCCACGCCCCGAACAGCGCGCCCAGGAAGATCGTGGGCGCCAGAACGCCGATCCAGCGGTTCACGACGCCGCCCCCATGGCCCGCCGCAGCAGCTCCGACGCCCGTTCGGCCGCATCGCGGAAGCCCTCGCTGGTCCTGAAGCCTTTCGGCCGCGGCGCGGTCCCCTCGACGCCCACCTCGCCGGCGACCCGGCCGGGCCCGGGCGTCATCACCACCACGCGAGAGGCCATGTAGACCGCCTCCTCGACATTGTGGGTGACGAACACGATGCCGGGCCGCCGCTCCGCCCACAGCGCCAGCAAGTCGTCGGCCATCTGGCGGCGCGTTATCTCGTCGAGCGCCGCGAAAGGCTCGTCCAGCAACAGCACCTTCGGGCCGGTGACGAGCGCTCGGGCGAGCGAGGCGCGCATCGCCATGCCGCCGGACAGCTGAGCCGGCCGCGCTCGCTCGGCCCCCGCAAGCCCCACGCGCCTGAGCTGCTCTGCAGCCGCGGCGCGGGCCGCGGCCCGGCCCTCGCCGGCCAGCTCCAGCGGGAGGGCGACGTTGGCGGCGGCGCTCAGCCAGGGGGCCAGCGTCGGCGACTGGAACACCACCGAGGTTTCGCCGCGGCCCGCCGCGCGACGCACCTGCCCGCGGGTGGGCGGCTCCAGCCCCGCCAGCAGCCTGAGCGCCGTCGACTTGCCGCAGCCCGACGGCCCAACCAGCGCCACGATCTCCCCGGCCCCCAGTCGAAAATCGAACGGCCCCAGCGCGCGTCCGCGCCCCGGGTAATCGACCTCGACGGCTTCAAGGGCGGCGACGGCCTCGGCCACCCTACTTCACCGGCGGGTTGGGCAGGAACTGGGTGGTGAAGGCGTCCTTGTAGGCGCCGGGGGTCTTGTCGGCGATCGTGAAGAAGTCCGCCCAGCGCCGGGCCGTCATCGCGCCGTAGCCGAGCCTCGCCACGTCGCCGCTGTCGACGAGGCCGTACTGGCGCATCTTGTCGCGCGCCTGGGCCAGCACATCCTCGGTCATGTCGGGGTTGTCCTTCATGATCAGCGCGTCCGCCGGCCGGGGATCGCCGTGCAGGTATTCGCGCCAACCTATCGCGCTCGCCTCGACGAAAGCCTTGATGGCCGCCGGGTCCTTGGCGATCAGGCTGGTCGGCGCCAGGACCATCGCCGCGTAGCTGGAGTAGCCCTGATCGGCCAGCAGGAAGACCTTCGGCGTGAAGCCGCCTTGCTTGGCGATCGTGTAAGGCTCGGAGGTCAGATAGCCCTCCTGCACGGCGCGCTTGTCGAGGATGAACGGCGCGTTGTTGAAGGTGTAGCTGCGCACCTGGTCGTCGGAGAAGCCGTACTTGGCCTTCATCCAGGGCCAGAACGCGGTCTTGGACTCGTCCGACAGCAGGATCGGATGCCCCTTCATGTCGGCGAAGGCGTTTATGCCCGCGTCCGGGTGGGCGAGCAGCACCTGCGGGTCCTTCTGCATGAAGGCCGCCACCGCCTTGATCGGCGCGTGCACGTCGACGAGCTTGGAGACCACGAAGCTGTTGGAGCCGTCGCCCAGCTCGACCGCGCCGGAGGCGATCAGCTGCTCGACGTCGACGGTGGGGCCGCCCTCGATGATACGCACGTCGAGGCCGCGCTTGGCGTACTCGCCCGTGGCCAGGGCCTCGTAGAATCCGCCATGCTCGGCCTCGGCCCGCCAGTCGGTGGCGAACCGGATCACCGTCTTGCCGGAGGCGGGCGACCCGTGGCCGGCCGGCGAACAGCCCGCAAGGGCCGCTAACCCGAGCACGGCCAACACCTTCAATCGCATCCAAAGGCTCCCCGAGAGGCGGCGGACCCTAAAGCCCGGTCCCGCGCAAGCCAAGCCGGCTCTGGGGGTGGGAAAGGTTTGGAGCGAACCCCAAACGAGAGAGAGGGCGACACCCGAGTTGCCCCGGACCTCGCCCTCTCACCCAAGTCCTGGTCGGACCTGCGTTGAAGGTGTCGCCTTTCGGACCGCCGGCCCCGGGTTACCCCGTATCCGACCGCCTCTGGCCAAGAGTCCTGGTTCGTCGCGGTCCGGGTCGCCCCGGGTACTAGAACTTCGGTCCCTTCGGCGCTGGTTTCCGTCGAGGGTTCCCTCTCCGACTCCGTGTCGCCGCCTTCGACGATCGGACTGTGCTCCGTGCGCCCGAGCCTGACAAGCCGGCCAAAAAGCGTGGCTGTGCAAAGGCTTAAGAGCACCAGTGCACAACCTGTGCATAACTCGCCGAACGCCGGTATTTCCACAGTTAATTCAACGAATTGGCTTGTCCCCAGGAAACTCGTCGGCCACGCCCGAGGACGGCGAAAAGCTGGTTCGACGCGGTTAATCGGCGTAGAGGCCGGGCTCAGTGGCCGACGACAGACCCTTCTGGGAACGGAAGACCCTCGCGGAGATGACCCGCGCCGAGTGGGAAAGCCTCTGCGACGGCTGCGGTCTCTGTTGCCTGGTGCGCCTGGAGGACGAAGCGACGGGCGAGGTGATGCCCACCCGGGTCCACTGCCGACTCTTCGACCCGCAGGCCTGCCGGTGCACGGACTACGAGCACCGTAGACACTACGTGCCGGACTGCATCAAGCTGACGCCGAACAACATCGACGTCCTGGACTGGATGCCGCGCAGCTGCGCCTACCGGCGGCTCAACGAGGGCAAGCCCCTGCCCCGCTGGCACCCGCTGATCACGGGCGATCCGGAGAGCGTGCACCGGGCCGGCGTCTCGGTGCGCGGCCAGACGATTTCGGAGCTGGCGCTCGAAGATCCCGAGGACGCCGTCGACTTCGAAGCGCCCGAGTTGCTCGTCGACCGAAGCGACGATTGAGCCCCCGGCCGCCTTGCGCTTAAACCGAGCTCATCAAACCCCTATTTGAAGCAACATTTGGCGCAGGACCCTTATCAAGAGCTCGGTGTGGCGCGGTCGGCCAGCGCGGACGATATCCGCAAGGCGTTCCGCAAGCTCGCCAAGCAGTATCACCCGGACGCGAACCCGGGGAACGAGCAGGCGGAGGAGCGATTCAAGCGCATCTCGGCCGCGTTCGACCTGCTGGGCGACGCCGACAAGCGCAAGAAGTTCGACGCCGGCGAGATCGACGCCGACGGCCGCGAGACCATGCGCGGCTTTTCCGGCGGACCCTTCGGACAGGGCGGCGGTTTCCGCCCTGGCGGCGGAGGCTTTCAGCCCGGCGGCGACTTCGACGGCGTCGACCTCGGCGACATCCTGGGCGAGATGTTCGGCGCGCGGGCCGGCCAGCGCGGCGGCGGGTTCGCCGGCGGCTTCCCGCCCCAGCGCGGGGCCGACGTGCGCGCCGGCCTCGAGATCGACCTCGAGGAGGCGATCGCCGGCGGCAAGAAGCGCATCGCCTTCTCCGACGGCCGCACCCTCGACGTGAGCATTCCCAAGGGGGCGACGGACGGCCAGGTGCTGCGCTTGAAGGGCCAGGGCTCGCCCGGCCGCGCCGGCCCGGGCGACGCGCTGATCGAGCTCGCCATCCGCCCGCACCCGATCTACCGGCGCGAGGGCGACAACCTGGTGATGGACTTGCCGGTGAGTGTCCCCGACGCCGTACTGGGAGGCAAGGTCGAGGCGCCGACGCCGGACGGACCGGTGACGCTGACCGTGCCGGCCGGTTCGAACTCCGGCTCGGTGCTGCGGCTGAAGGGCCGCGGCATGCCGACGACCCAGGGGCGGCGCGGCGACCTCATGGCGCGCCTGGTGATCACCCTGCCGGAGCGGCCGGACGAGGCCCTCACCAATTTCGCGGAAACCTGGCGCGCGGAAAGGCCGTACGCCCCGCGCCGGCGGCCCTGAAAGCCGGGACGCTGCGCATTCGGCGACATTGCAACCTGGCCGGCGTAAGGGCGCAACGTTCAGCCGCTATTCAGGCCGCCCGGCCTAAGAGCCCCGACATGAAGCGTCTACCCTCCCTGCTTGGCGTGCTGGCCGGGGGCTTCATCGCGGTTGGCGCCGCGACGGCCCAGCCGTCGAGGTTTCCCAACAACGCTCCGCCCCCGCCGCCGCCGCATCGCCCAAACTCGCTCGGCGCCGATTGGCGTCAGCAGCAGGACGAGGCGCGCCTGGGCGTGCGTCAGCGGCGCATCATGCCGCTTGGAATGGTGATCCAGCAGGTCCGACGCCGCTTTCCGGGTCACCAGTTGGACGCCGGCCTGGAGTACCAGGGCGATCGGCCTATCTACCGACTGCGGTGGATCACGCCGGACGGCCGGCGGGTGGACTACATCATCGACGCCGCCAACGGCCAGGTGCTGAGCGGGCAATAGAGGCGAGCAGGCCATGCGCATCCTTGTCGTCGAAGACGATCCCGATCTCTCCCGCCAGCTGAAGGCCGCGCTCGCCGACGCGGGCTACGCCGTCGACCATGCCCCGGACGGAGAGGAAGCGCACTTCCTCGGCGAGACCGAGCCTTACGACGCTGTGGTGCTCGACCTCGGGCTGCCGAAGATCGACGGCGTCTCGGTGCTGGAGCGCTGGCGGCGCGCCAACATCGCCACCCCGGTGCTGATCCTCACCGCTCGCGGCGCCTGGAGCGAGAAGGTGGCGGGCTTCGACGCCGGCGCCGACGACTACCTCACCAAGCCCTTCCACACCGAGGAGCTGCTGGCCCGCCTGCGGGCGCTGCTCCGCCGCTCGGCCGGCCATGCCACCCCCAGCCTGGAGTGCGGCGCGCTGCGGCTCGACCCACGGGCCGCGCGCGCCACGGTCAACGGCGAGCCCCTGCGGCTCACCTCGCTGGAATACCGGCTGTTGCACTATCTGATGATGCACCAGGGGCGGGTGATCAGCCGCACCGAACTGGTGGAGCATCTCTACGACCAGGACTTCGACCGCGACTCGAACACCATCGAGGTGTTCATCGGCCGGCTGCGCAAGAAGGTGGGCGCGGACCGGATCGAGACCGCGCGCGGCCTCGGCTACCGGCTGGTGGCGCTGGAAGGCGAGGCCGCCGGCTCGTGAGCGGCGCGGCCGCCGCCGGGGCCGACCTCGCCGCCAAGTCCGCCGCGGCGACGCCGGAACGGGCGAGCGCGGGCGCAGAGCGTCCTAAACGCCCGCCCTCGCTGGTCCGGCGGCTGGTGGTGCTGCAGTTCGTGCTGAGCGCGGTCGTGCTCGCCGTCGGCGGCGTTGCGCTCTCGAGCCTCTTCCGCCAGGGCGTCACCAACGAGTTCGACGCACGGCTCTCGCAGGACATCACCGACCTCATCGCCGGCGCCTCGGTGGATGAGACCGGCCAGGTGTCGGCCCCGGCCCTCACCGATGCGCGCACCCTTCGCGCCTACTCCGGCAAGTACTGGGAGATGGTCGCGCCATCCGGCCCTACGACCGTCAAGGCCATCGACCGGTCCCGCTCGATGTGGGACGCCGACAACCTGGTCCTGCCGCCGTCCGGGCTCGCGGGCCTGCTGGCCGCGCCCGGCAGGACCCAGTTCTACGACGGCGTCGGCCCGGCCAAGGAGCGTCTGCGCATCGCCGCCGAGGCCGTTCGCCTCTCTGGCGTCGCCCAGCCGGTGATCTTCATGGAGGCGGAAGACCGCTCCCCCATCGACGCCGATATCCGCACCTTCGACACCACCACCACCTTCGCCCTCCTGGTGCTGGCGGGCATGCTTGTCGCCGGGGTCATGCTGCAGGTGCGCATCGGGCTGCAGCCGCTGTTCTCCCTGCGGCGCGAGGTGGCGGGGGTGAGGACCGGCCGGGCCGAACGCGTCGCCGGCGACTACCCCGCCGAGCTCGAGCCGCTCGCCAGCGAACTCAACGCCCTCGTCGCCCACAACCAGGAGGTCGTCGAGCGCCAGCGCACCCACGTCGGCAACCTCGCCCACGCGCTGAAGACGCCGCTTTCGGTGATGGCCGCGGAAGCCCAGGCGCGGCCGGGACCGCTGGCCGACGTCGTCAGCCGCCAGGCGGACGTCATGCGACAGCAGGTCGACCACCATCTGCGCCGCGCCCGCGCCGCGGCTCGGCCGCAAGGCGGCGGCGAGCGGACGGAGGTGGCGCCGCTGCTGGAAGAACTGGCGCTGACCCTGGAGCGCATCTTCCGCGACAAGGGCGTCGAGATCGATTGGCGCGCCCCCGACGGTCTCTTCTTCCATGGCGAGCGTCAGGACCTGCTCGAGCTGGTCGGCAACGTCATCGAGAACGCCTGCAAGTGGTGCCGCGCCCGCGTCCGAGTCGACGCCACCCCGGCCGGCGCCAAGCTGCGCCTCGTCATCGACGACGATGGTCCCGGCCTTGCCGCCGAGGACCGCGGCGAGGTGCTCGAGCGCGGCGCCCGCCTCGACGAGACCTCCCCGGGTTCCGGCCTCGGCCTTTCCATCGTCAACGAACTCGCCCGCGCCTATGGCGGCGGCCTGGAGCTGGGCAACGCCCCTCTCGGCGGCCTGCGCGTCATCCTGACGCTGCCGCGGGCCGAGGCCTGAGCTTCGGCGCTTACTTGGCAAAGCCTTAACGAGTGTTCAGCATGATTTCATCCTGGGACGGTCGTCGGTCCCGGCGGATGCGCATGGGCGATATCTCCGACAAGAAGTTGCAGCTGGTCCGGAGCCTTATCGAGATGGCGCCCGACGCCGCCGTGCGCAGCCTGCTGCTGGCGCTGTCCGCCGACGGCGGTCACGACGCCGGGCTGACCCGCGTGCAGCGACTGGTCGAAACCGAAGCGTCCGATCGGCAGGCGCGCAACCTCGCCTTTGCCCCCATTGCGCCGCTCTGCGCAGCGCCCACCGACTTCCGAACGCTGGCGTTTCCGCCGCGCACGCTCGGCCTGCTGTGGAAGGCGCTGAAGGACACCGCGCCCGACGAGGTTCACACCGCCAAAGCGCGCTCCGACCAGTGGCGCGGCGACGAGGACGGCCCGGAGGCGCTGGACGCCATCTGCGCGGCGGCCGCGGCGGGTCTGCGCGGCGGAGCGCCGGAGTTCGCGCCGGCCGCGACCGCCGCCGAGTCCGGCGCCGGATGCGACACGCTGATCGCCTGTCTCGACATCGCCGCCATCGCGCGCGGCGCGCTCAAGCAGATGCCCGAGTGGCTCGGCCGCATGACCGGCGAGAAGACCGCGAAGCTGCGCCTCGCCTATCGTGATTCCGTGAGCATCAACTCCGAGGCGGGCCCGCTGTTCTTCGAGATGCTGGCCGCGCATCTGACCGAGCCGTGGTTGATCCTGCGGGTCATTTCCGGCGCCATGGACAGGCCCAGCGACGCCTACATGGCCGCGTCCGAACTGCGCGCCTTTGGCGAGCGCGTGCTCGACGACCTCGACCGCCTGGTGGCGGAGGTCGTGGCCTTCGCCCCTGCCAGCGGGCGCGAGGCGGCGCACGCTGTCGCCCGGGCGATCCAGCGGGTCGTCGTCGAGATCGCCGAGATGGAGATCTCCATCAACCTCAGCCCGACCGGCATCTGGGGCAAACGTCTGGCCGACCAGAAGAAGCTGCTGGCGACCACGATCGAGGCGCGGCTGAAAGCCTGCGAGAAGACCCTCAACCAGGCGCTGCCCACCAGGAGCGTCCGCGTCGGCCCGAAGACGGTGCGAGCCGTGCCGGTGCTGTCCGCGGACCCCGACCCGGAGCTGGTCGAGAAGGCAGGCGCCCTGCTCACCTTCCTGGGCGAAGTGCGGTCGAGCGCCTCCGACGGCGGCTTCGCCTCGGCGCGCACCAAGGCGCTGGAGAGCGTCGACGAGTGGCTCGACGCCTACATCGAGGAGCTGCTGGAGGAGATCCGAGCCGACGAGGGCGTCGACCAGGCCCGCGCCCGCACCTACCTGGACATCGCCGCCGACTTCTGCGGCCTCACCCGCGACGACAAGGCGGCCCAGATCATTCGCCGCCGCGCCGCCGCGGCCCGGGCGGCTTGAGCCTCAGCTCCCGACCACCGTCACGCCCGGCGGCCCGGCCGTCACCCGTCCGACGATGCGGCTCGCTCGGAAGCCACGGCTGAGCGCCAGGTCCATCACCGCCGCCGCGCGCTCGGCTTCCACCGCGATCAGCAGGCCGCCGCTGGTCTGCGGATCGGTGAGCAGGTCCTGGCGCCAATCCGGGACCGACGCCGTGACCGCCCCGCCGTAACTGGCCCAATTGCGCGCCGATGCGCCGGTGCGCACGCCGTCGCGAAGCAACGCCTCGACCTCCGGCAGCAGCGCCGGCGCATCCGCGTCGATCTCGACGCCGAGACCTGCGCCGCGGCTCATCTCCAGCGCGTGGCCCAGGAGCCCGAAGCCGGTCACATCGGTCACAGCGCT